>JAUXSA010000144.1 GCA_030681615.1 Bacteroidota bacterium | reverse complement strand
AAACGGCCAATACATCCTGGCAGATGGCTGCCTGTTGGAAGGGAAGCTCATTTTGTAGTTTTTGATAAAGAATGTATTAATTGTAAAAGTGGAAAAGATTGTGATTGTATGAGCAAAATTAATCCAAAACAAATTGTAGATTTATTGGAACAAAAATGAGCGCATTCAAAGATAAAGTTATATGGATCACTGGAGCCTCTTCGGGCATAGGCGAAGCATTGGCATTGCAATTGGCCAAGAAGGAAGCGCGCTTAATTTTATCAGCTAGAAGAGAAGATGAATTAAAACGTGTTGGCGCATTAACTAAATTACCGGACTTAGACCTGATGATATTACCTTTTGATCTTAGTGATACAAAAAATGCCTCCGGATTAACTGCTCAGGTAATGAATAAATTTGGGCGTATAGATATTTTAATAAATAACGGTGGCTATAGCCAACGATCTGAA
The DNA here is from genome assembly GCA_030681615.1 of Bacteroidota bacterium. GTDB lineage: Bacteria > Bacteroidota > Bacteroidia > B-17B0 > Aurantibacillaceae > Aurantibacillus. Next base: position 19,250 of record JAUXSA010000144.1, on the reverse strand, counting down.
GCAATAGAAACCCCTATTGAGATTGACCGCCAATTAATGGAGGTAAATTATTTTTCATACGTGGCATTAACAAAAGCAGTTTTGCCTTACATGAAACGCCAAAAAAGTGGACACATTATTGCTATAAGCAGTATAGCCGGAAAATTTGGTTTTTATTTACGGTCATCTTATAGTGCCGCAAAACATGCATTGCATGGTTTTTATGAATCGTTAAGATTAGAAACAGAAAAGCATGGGATCAAAACAATGATCGTTTGTCCCGGAAAAATTAAAACTAACGTTTCGCTAAATGCCGTAACTGCTACAGGGGCATCACACAATAAAATGGATGAGAGTCATGAAGATGCGATAAGTGCAGAAGTCTGTGCTGATCAAATAATTGCTGGCATACTTAACAATAAGGAAGAAATTTATATTGGCGGTAAAGAAATATTAATGGTTAAAATAAAACGTTTCTTTCCAAAATTGTTCTCTAAACTTATCAGGAAGCAGAGCCCTTATTGACAAAGCATTTTAAATACTTTTTATTATTCCTGACATTTAATTTTTGTCTTTTCAATTTATTTTGCAGTCAACGAAAGATCGATTCGCTTCTTTTAGTTTTAAAAACGGCTAAAGAGGATACAAATAAAGTTAACATTTTAAATGCGTTAAGTCGTAATTTTTGGCAAAAAGGAAGTTATGATACTTCACTTATCTATGCTCGTAATGCCAAAAGCGCCGGCTTAAAAGTAAACTTTAAAAAAGGCATCGCTAACGCATATAATAATATTGCTCTTATTTTTTATTATAAAGGTGATTATGAACAATCGTTAAAAAACCATGCTGTAGCTTTAAAGCTCAGGGAGGAAATGGGCGATAAACAAAATATCGCCACTTCCTATAATAACATTGCTATTGTGCACTTTTACAAAAGCAATTATCCCGAAGCTCTTAAAAATCATTTTGCTGCGTTAAATATAAGAACAGAGATCGCTGATAAACGCGGTCTTGCAGGTACGTATAATAACATTGGGCTTGTGTATTACGAGTTGGGAAATTATCCTGAAGCTTTAAAGAATTATTTTTCTGCTTTAAAAGTTATGGAGGAAAATGGTGATAAGCAAGGCATTGCTTTTGCTTACAATAATATTGGGGGACTCTATGCTAACCAGCATAATTATGCAGAAGCGTTAAAGAATTATTATGCATCACTAAAAATAAAAGAAGAGATAGGTGACAAACAGGGTGTTGCTACTTCATATGGAAATATTGGCAGTGCCTACCAGGAATTGAAAAATTATCCAGATGCATTAAGTAACCTGGAAGCTTGTTTAAAAATAATGGAAGAGATAGGAGACAAAAATGGCATTGCAGATTCGTACGGAAATATTGGAAATGTATATTATTGTCTGGATAATTTTGATGAAGCGTTGAAGTTTGACCTTTTGTCACTAAAAATAAAAGAAGAGATAGGCGATAAACAGGGCGTTGCCTATTCATACAAAAGTATTTCGAATGTATATGCAAAACAAAAAAAGTTTAAAGTGGCAGAAGATTATGTAATAAAGGCGTTGGCATTATTTAAAGAAACAGGTCACAAAGTAGGTATCAATGAAAGTTATGGTGCGCTTGAGAAAATAAATTATGCCCGTGGAAATTATAAATCCGCTTACGATAACCATAAATTGTATATCATTTACCGCGATAGTTTATTGAATGAAGAGAATACTAAAAAAACTGTTCAGGCACAAATGCAATATGAATTCGATAAAAAAGAAGAACTCGCAAAAGCCTCTCAGGGAAAAAAAGATGCAATTGCCGAAGGCGAAAAAAACAAGCAGCGCGTGATCTTATACTCTGTAATATGCGGTATGATATTGGTGGCTATCGCTCTTTTAATTGTTTTCAGGGCACTTCGAACTACACGTAACCAAAAGAAAATTATCGAGATCCAAAAGAGAACAGTTGAAGAAAATCAGAAAGAGATCCTTGATTCTATACGTTATGCAAAAAGAATTCAAACAGCGCTTTTACCAAGCGAAAAATTCATAAGTAAGGCTTTACAAAAATTAAGAACTTAAATTAATTCAGCTTCAAACAATTTGATAAAATTAGTTTTTAATTTTTCTTTTATCTCGTTCATGTTTACTTCGCGACCAAGTTCTTTATTAAGACTTGTTACAGCTTTATCACTAATGCCACAGGGAATAATATTATTAAAATAATTAAGATCAGCATTCACATTAAATCCCCAGCCATGCATGGTTACCCAGCGGCTGCAGCGCACTCCCATAGCGCAAATTTTTCTCGCTTTTAATTTATTATCTTCATCCAGCCACACACCTGTTTCTCCTTTACTGCGCCCGCTTTCAATTCCGTATTCTTTTAAAGTAATAATGATTGTTTCTTCCAATAAACGTAAATATTTATGTATGTCAGTAAAAAAATTATCAAGGTCGAGAATAGGGTAGGCAACCAATTGGCCGGGACCATGATAAGTAATATCGCCACCGCGGTTTATTTTATAATAGGTCGAATTTTTTTCGCTCAATTGTTTTTCGTTGAGTAAAAGATTTTTTTCATCACCGCTTTTTCCTAAAGTATAAACATGTGGATGCTCAACAAACAATAAATAATTTTTTGTGGGAATTTGTTTTTCTTTTGGAAGATTGCGATTTGATATTTTTTGCTGAACGGTTTCGTTAAAGAGCTTTTCCTGGTATTCCCAACAAGCTTTGTAATCCATTAAACCCAGATCGCGGAATATGATCTTTTTATTTTGCAAAACTAAAATTTTGCGAGTTCATTTTTTAAATGATCGATAACATTTACCTCAACCGGATCAATGCCTCTTAATTCTGCAACATAACAGCTTATCCAATCGCCAATATTTATAAGATATAAGAACTGTTCTAATTTACTTTCACCTTTTGCGTTAATATCAACTACGCCATTCGAATATTTTTCGAAAATAGGTTTACAAATCTCATAACGTTTTTTTGTGCGGGCGTAATCAAACGATGTATGAAAAGTAACCACAACTAAATTGTCGTTCTTGGTTGTCCAGCCTACCAGTTCGTTATGATTCATCTCCGGAAAAACATGATGCCAGCATAACATTTTGCTGTTCTCGTTTATTTGTTGCCTGAATCTTACAACGGCACCTTCGCAGGTTCCTAAAGAATAGATCACACAAATTTTATTTACCAGTTTACCCGCAATTTTTTGCGCTTCGGTTTTAATAGCAATATGTTCTTTATCTAATAAAGAGATAGAATTTTCGAGATCCAAAAATAATTTTTTATCAGCAAAACCTTTTGCAACTAAAATTTTTATTAATTGTACCAATGAATAACCAATGCAAGAGCGCGGCGGGCTACCACCCGGAATTTCAATAAAATCAAATTGATGTTGTTTGGCTAATTCTAAAACTTTACCACCACTTGTAATACAGGCAATTTGTGCTTTTTTAGAAATGGCCTGTTGCATCGCACTTAAAGTTTCTTCGGTGTTACCCGAATAACTTGAAACGATGAGCAAGGTATTTGAATTTACAAATGCGGGTAAAAAATAATCTTTGTTAATGATAATTGGAATGGCACAAGATTCGGAAATTAATTCAGAAATGATAGTGCCACCAATACCAGAACCACCCAAGCCTGTAATAACAATGTTTTGGATATTTTGAGAAGAAGAAATAATTGCTTTATCGGCAATAGCTTTTGCTTCTTTTAATTGCGTTGTAAAATTTTGAACCAGTTCTTTCATTTGTTAGGATGTAAAAGTAGAAATAAAATCTGTAATACAAGTAGCACCGGTGTTAAGTATAATTAATAAAAACGGCTATAATTTTCCTTCATCCATTAAAATTTTTGCTTTTAAAATTGCCACCATACTCAGCGAATCGGTTATTTCACCACTTATAACCATATCATACGCTTGTTTAAATGATACTTTTTTTATTTGCAGATCTTCACTTTCTTCCGGTTCTGCTTCTGTAAATTCAAGGTCTTGTGCAATAAATAAGATCGCATATTCTGTAGTTGCAGAATTGCTGGTGTGCATTCTTGCCAACTCGGTGTATTTTTTTGCAATAATTCCTGTTTCTTCTTTTAGTTCCCGTTTAGCCGAATCTAAAGGCTCTTCACTCAATGGACCACCACCTTCAGGAATTTCCCAGCTATATTTACCTAAAGGATAACGCCATTGCCCAACCAACCAGGTATTATACTCGTTATCAATAGGTAAAACGCCTATGGCCAGATTTTTAAAAGTAACAACCCCGTATATACCGGGCTTTCCGGCAGGATTAAGCACATCGTGCTTGGTAACTTTTATCCAGGGAGTCTCAAATTTTAATTCACTGGAAAGTGTTTTCCATGAATTTTTTTCCTTTTCGTTCATTAATGTGATTTTTATCAGTTTAAAAGACCTAAGCTTTGCACAGTCCGATTGTTAATTATGTTGTTATTTGTCGTATATTAGTAACCAATTAAGCTTTATTTTCGTAAAATAAGTTAATTTATATGTATTTGGGAAACAAAAGATCTATACTTCTTCTTTTTTGTTGTTTTACTTTTCTCGTTTTTAAAGCGCAAACCCTTTATTGGGTGGGGGGAAGCGGCAATTTTAACGACAAAAATCACTGGAGTTTAACTTCCGGCGGATCAGCCTCAAATATCATTCCTTCTGTAAATAATGATCTTATTTTTGATGATAATTCTTCTGCTAATTACGCCAATCCTGTTATAACCTTTGTTGGTGTAAATTTTTGTAAATCATTGAAGTTCACCAGTAGTTTTGTTAAATATACGGTTACGGGCTCTAAATTTACCGAAATAAATGTTGGTGGCGATTTTGAGTTAAATCAGAACACAAATTTCACAACAAATTCAAAATTAAAATTTTCTTCTTCATCAAATCAATATAAAAATGTACGTTTTAACCAAAACGTTTATGAGGGAGATGTTGAATTCCTTAATGGTAACTGGAATTTAAAGAACATTAATATTGATAATGCCAATTCTATAAATTTTATCTCAGGAAATTATAGAATTATTTCTTCTTTAATAAAAGCAGGAAACTTTTTTTCAAATACAAATGCAGTAAATTTTGAAATTAAGAGCGGAAAGATAGAGGTGAAAGATGTTATTGAAATTGGTAATAACACACACTTTAATTCCGAGAAATTTTTGATCAAGGCTAAGCAATCAGATCCAGCAAAGTATAAAGTAAGTCCACAGGTAAATTTTGGAAATGATCATAAAATTTTAAATTCGAGTAGTTCGGCTAATGCTGTTTGTGGTGCTACATTATCATCTGTTGGAATTTCTTGTTCTGGAGTTTGTGATGGCCAATTGATCTTAAATATAGATGCTACATGTGCCCCTGGGCCATATACTCTAAACTGGAACAATTTATCTTGCGCTTTACCAACTCTTGCAGTAGTTCCCGGACCAGGCTCATACACTATAAGTAACATGTGTTCCTGCGCCGATTTTTATGATGTAACGGTTTTTACAGGCGCGGTGCCAATTGCATTTTCAAATGCTGTGGCTATCCCAGGTGTTTCTGCAATTAATTTTGTACCATTTACTTTTGTTCAACCAACTTGTTTTGGTTTTTGTAATGGTTCAATTACCGGTAATATTAGTGGAAGCGTTCCGCCATACACGGTAACTTTAAATGGAGTGTCCACTAACTCCTTTGCGGTTCCGGCTGGTATTAACACCTTTACAAATTTATGTGCAGGTGTAAATACTTTTGTAATAGTTGATACTAAAGGTTGTATCCGTACATTTACGTCAAGCTTAAATCAGCCGCTGGCTTTAAGTTCAACTTCAGTTACATCCAGTGTTACTTGTAACGCCGCATGTAATGGTTCTATTTCTTTGTCCCCAACCAATGGTACTGCCGGATATACCGTAACTTTTAGCCCCGGAGGTACTTTCACTGTCCCGGCAGCAGGATCCGCTTCATTAACAAATTTATGTCCCGGTGCAATTTCTTATACAATAACAGATGCTCAAAGTTGCACCATAACATCAAACTTTAATATTACGCAACCATCTGCAATGACTGTTACACCAACACAAACCAATGTTAGTTGTGGTGGTTTATGTAACGGAACAGCCTCCGTTTTGGTTACAGGTGGCACCGGACCAATATATAACTATACATGGACACCTGGCCCAACCGTAAATGCTTCTTCTATCACAAATTTATGCGTGGGTACGCAAACCGTTACTATCAGAGATGGAAACGGTTGTCTTTTTTCACCCTCACCCGTATTTACTATTACATCTCCACCACCTATAACAGTTACGCCAACATTTACAAACGTTTCCTGTAACACAGGTTGTAACGGAACTATTACAGCCGTGGCATCTGGACCGGCAGGACCATTTACTTTTACTTTAATGTCGGCAACGGCTACCCTTACAACATTACCACCATGGAATAACGTGTGTGGAGGTTCTTATACAATTATTGCGCAGGCCCCATCTTTATGTACAGGTACAACAGTTGTAAACTTAGTTCCACCCCCTGCATTAAGCATTACTGCCGTAACTCAAAGTATTACTTGTTTTGGGCTCTGTAATGGAGCTGCTACAGTTACACCATCTGGTGGAAACGGTGCACCATTTACTTTTACTTTAGCCTCTTCAACCGCCACAATATTTACAGCTTCACCTTATACTAACCTATGCGTAGGTAATTATACCGTTTCAATCAGGGATGCTTCTCTTTGCCCTACCTCTACTGTTATTAGTATTGTGCAGCCTGCAAGTGTTACACCAAATATTACTTCTGCAAGTGTTACCTGTAACGCAGCTTGTAACGGATCTATCAATGCTGCTCCGTCAGGGCCTCCGGGACCATTTACTTTTACCTTAGCTTCTTCAACAGCAACAATTTTTACCGCACCACCTTACACTAATTTATGCGCCGGCATTTATACTTTAACTATTGGTTCAGGTGCTTGTACTCAAACCTTTGCTATAAATATTCAACAACCAAACCCTTTAGTGCCTTCAATTAGTAGTACATCCATAACATGTTTTAATGCATGCGACGGAACGCTTGCTGGTAGTGTTTTAGGGGGGTCGCCTTTATATAATTTTGTATGGACAACGCCAACAGGAACTGTTGCGGGGGGTGCGCTTGCAAACCAGTGCGCAGGTAACTATATATTTACAGTTATTGATGCAAATGGTTGTACTGCTAATATTACAACAACGCTTACACAACCGCCAGATGTTACTATAACTATTACACCAACACAGCCAACTTGTTTTGGAAGTTGTAATGGTGTATTGTCAGCAGTTGTTGTGGGCGGAACTCCCGGTTATACATTAACATGGTCTAATGGTCCTGTAGGAAATCCAAACACAGCTTTATGTGCTGGAAATTATACATTGTTTGTAGTAGATACAAAAGGGTGTACAAAATCTGCAACGGCTACGATCACATCACCAGCCTCTATTACACTTACTCAAAATACATCTTCAACATCTTGTGCTGGTAGCAGCGACGGCTCAGCAACTATTACTGCATCAGGTGGTACAGCACCTTATTCATTCCAGGTTGGCGCTACAACAAATACAACCGGTATATTTTCAGGATTATCTGCGGGAGCTTATATCTGTAATGTTACAGATGCTAACGGTTGTAATCTATCAATAAATTTTTCAATTGTTTCCCCGATCGCTTTATCAGCGGCTATTACAGGATTACAATCGAGTTGTAATGCATGTACTGGTGCTTCTACAGTTACGCCGGCAAATGGAACACCAGGGTACAATATTGTATGGACAAATTCTTTAGCTGTTTCGGTTGGAACAAATGCTGTAGTAGGTTCTTTATGTCCCGGTAATTATACCGCTACTGTAACAGATAGCAAAGGTTGTATTGCTACAGCCACAGCCAATGTAGCCCAAACTGTAAGTGTAACCGTAGCTACCTCGGGTTCTACCATTCAGTGTTTTGGCGCTTTAACTGCAACTGCAACTGCTAATCCTTTAGGCGGAACTTTACCGTATAGTTATACATGGACACCAACAGCACCAACACAAACCAACCAGGTTGCAACAGGTTTGGGAGCAGGAACGTATACGGTTATGGTTGCAGATTTTAATGGTTGTTCAAATACCGCAACAATTTCATTTGTAAACCCACCGGCAATTGTTGTAGCGCCTACACAAACAAATGTAAATTGTTTTGGAAATTGTACAGGTGCAATTAATTCAAACGCATCCGGAGGAACAGGGTTATTAACTTATTCATGGAGTCCAGGAGCAATTACTACAGCTAATCTTTCTAACTTATGTATCGGTACTTATACATTAAAAGTTACAGACGCAAACGGTTGTACTTTGACTCCGGCACCTTTTACAATTACTTCACAACCTGTTATTGCAGCAACGTTCACTACTATAAACCCTTCTGGCTGTAATGTAAACAATGGAAGCATTTGTGCAACACCAAGTGGTGGTAACGGTGGGCCATATACCTTTGCCTGGACCCCTGCCGGCGGTGTTGGTGCGGCAACAAGCTGTTATTCGTCTTTAGGTGCAGGATCTTATTCACTTATAGTTTCTGACGGAGCGTGTTCTACAACTTTATCGGCGATATTAACAAATCCAACAGGACCAACATTAAATATAAATACACAATCAATAACATGTTTTGGAGGTAATACGGGCGCAGCTACTGTTACAGCTGTGGGCGCGGGCCCATTCACATTTACATGGACACCATTAGTAGGTTTTACAACTATTGGGAACGTAAGTACGGCAAGCAGTCTTTTTACAGGAACATACAATATTTCTGTAACAAATATTCCAACAGGTTGTATCACCACACAAACAATAGGTATTGTTCAGCCTGCAACTTCGGTTACAGTTAACTCTGCAGTTACAAATGCAAAATGTTTTGGAGCATGTAACGGTTCAATTACGGTATCAGTTTCGGGCGGTACACCTACATATACACTAAATTGGTTGCCGGGCGTAATTACCGGACAGGGAACACAAACTATTACAAATTTATGTTTGGGCACTTATACTTTAAACGTTAATGATGCGAACCTATGTCCAAGGCAAGTTACGTTTGCTATAACACAACCAACCCCATTAACTTTAACGACTACGCCAAGTAATGTTCTTTGTAATGCTGCGTGTAACGGTAGCATTAACGTAACAGGAAGTGGTGGCACGGGCCCTATAACGTTTACCTGGTTGCCGGTTGCAACTTTCACGGGGTCTACCAATCAGAATATTTTTAATTTATGCCCGGCTTCATATACCGTAAATGCAACCGATCTTAATAATTGCCCTGCATCTACAGTTGTTACTATTACACAACCTACCGCTTTAAGCAGTACTTTAACTATTGTTAATGCAAGTTGTTCTAATTCATGTAATGCTACCGCATCATTAACGGCCGGTGGAGGTGTTCCTACTTATAGTTTCAGTTGGTCGAACGGACCAGCCACTACGCCAAGCCTTGGAAGTTTATGTGCCGGAAATTATACCGGAACAATTGTGGATGCAAACGGATGTACTGCGGCGCAAGGATTTACCATAACAGCACCAAGTGCCTTTAATGTTACTTTAACGCCAACTAACCCTTTGTGTAATGCCGCATGTACCGGCAGTATCAGCACCGTTATGGCCGGGGCACAGGGAACCGTGAACTTTAGTTGGGTAGCTGCCGGAGCAGGTCAAAACCCTACAAATTTATGTCCGGGTAATTATACATTAACAGCAACAGATGCAAGCGGTTGTATTGCAACAGGCGTTGCAAATCTTGTTAGTCCGCCGGCATTATTGGCAAATATAACTTCAACGAATCCTTCTTGTAGTGGCAATTGTAATGGTATTGCAGTGAGTATAGCTGCTAATGGAACACCACCACTGAGTTATACATGGACTCCTGCAGGCCCAAACTCTGCAACTTTAAGTAGTTTGTGTGCGGGCAATTATACTGTGCTGGTTAAAGACAATAATAATTGTACCGATGTGCAAACATTTACGTTAACTAACCCTCCTGTTTTAAACGTCAATACTTCAATTGGTCCTGCAACCTGCGGCGCAACTGCAACGCCAAACGGTTCTATCACCGTTATTCCAACCGGTGGAACGCCTACTTATAGTTTTACCTGGAGCGCACCAATTGTAAGTACAAGCTCTGTTGTTTCTGGAATATCTGCCGGTATATATACTGTTGTAGTTACCGATGCAAATAACTGTACAAACACTGTTACTATTCCAGTAAGTAATGCGAACGGACCAAGTGCCGCACCAATTACATCTTCAAGTATTACTTGTTTTGGTAATTGCACCGGCGCAGCGTCAGTTAACCCTGCAGGAATAGTTGGCGGAACACCGGGTTATACTGTTTCATGGATCGTTCCACCATCAACATCATCAGTTAACCCTCAAATAAATTTATGCGCCGGAACGTATTCTGCGCAAATAATGGATGCTAACAATTGTTTATTATTTAATTCGGTTTCAATAACACAACCGGCTTCAGTTTCAATTTTACCTAGTCTTACTTTCCCAACATGTAATGGAATTTGTAATGGTTCAATTACGTTGAGCACCTTTGGTGGTACCGGGCCATTCCAATATACATGGTCGCCGGGCGCTTCTGCAACAGCAACTTTAATAAATGCATGTGCGGCAACTTATACAATTAATATTTTAGATAATAATCTTTGTGCATCTACACAAACTGTTACTTTACCGGGTGTACAAAATATGACCGCCACTCCTGCAACCACCAATAACTTATGTTTTGGAAGCTGTATTGGAGCTGCAAGTGTAATTGCAGTTTCAGGTAGCCCGAATTTACCAATAACTTTTGCGTGGAGTAATTCACAAACGGGGCCATTCGCAAACAATTTATGCAGCGGTATTTATACTTTAACTGCTACAGATGCCATTGGATGTTTTAATAGTTTTACAACAAACATTACTGCGCCAGTACAAATTACTTCTTCAAGTGCGGTGACTTCTCCATCTTGTAATATGTGTAACGGTTCGGGAACTGTTACTGCTTTAGGGGGTGTTGGTCCTTATACATACAGCTGGACATCAAGCGCTACTTCATCAGTAGCCGCTAATTTATGTGCGGGATTGTACCAGGTATTAATTACAGACAATAATGCATGTACGCAAATACAAAATATTAATATCAGTAACTCAAATGGTATTACCGGACAAACAACCAATATTCAAGATGAATTATGTGCGGGACAATGTAATGGAGCTGCAACTGTAACAGCAGTTGGCGGAACCAATCCGATCTCTTATAACTGGATCAGTCCTGCAGTTTCGAATTCCGTACTTACAAATTTATGCCCGGGTACTTATTTTTTACAAATGACAGATGCACAGGGTTGTATTCGTACCTCATCAGTAAATATTAATTCGGGTATACAATATACTATAACACCAATAATAATTGCACCGGGATGTGGCGCTAATAATGGCACAATCAATGTTGTAGTAAGCCCTACATTAGCACCTGGTGGTTATTTTTATTCATGGACGCCCGGCCCGGGAATCACTTCTTCATTAACGGGCATTGGAGCCGGCAACTATTCGGTTACGGTTACAAACACTGCAGCTATTGGCTGCCCACAAACACAAGCGTTTGCTATAAGTAATGCAAACGGACCTGTTATTACCTATACACAAAGTAATATAGCTTGTTCGGGAGCTTTAACCGGCTCAATTACTGCGCTAGGAACAAGTACTTCAACTCCTGTATCTTATGCGTGGAGTAACGGCGGCACATTACCAACCGTTACAGGACTTGGAGCAGGTGTTATTACATTAACTGTTACATCATTTAATGGATGTAAAACAATTCAATCGTTTACATTAACACAAAATCAACCTTTACAATTGAGTCTTGCTAATGTACAACATCCAAAATGTCATAACGATTGTGATGGCGCTATTACTTTGGTGCCAAGCGGAGGAAGTTTACCATATTCATTTGTCTGGTCACCATTAGCAGTGGGTAATCCGCAGTTCTCTTTATGTCCGGGTCCAAGCACAGCACCAATAGTTTATTCTGCTACTGTTACAGATGCAAAAGGCTGTTCAATATCTACCAGTTTAACTTTAAATAATCCACTATTTATTACATTAACTCCAACAATAACAAATTCTTCTTGTAGCTCTGTTAATGATGGTGCATTAAATATGGGTGTTAATGGCGGCACCCCGGCCTTTACTTATACTTGGACCGGGGCAGCTTTTACAGCAAGCACGCAAAACATTACTAACATCTTAGCGGGAACTTATTCTTTAAGCTTAACCGATAATAATGGTTGTCGCAGAGATACAGTATTAGATGTTATACCAACGGTTAGCATTGTGGCGCAAGCCGGAAGTGATGTAACAGTTTGCCCTACGCCTTCTGTTGCTTTAACAGGTACAAATTCATTTGGTGCCGTATCGTTTGATTGGTTCTTGTTACCAAATAATACTAACAGCGTGGCAAATACACCAACATTCTCTGCCGCAACGCCACCAACAGCTCCAGGCTCATTTACATATGTATTAGTTACATCGTCTTCCGTGGCAGCTTGTTTTGATCAGGATACTGTTGTTGTAAATATTTTCGGATTACCTACAGTAGATGCTGGACCTACCTTTACTATTCCTGTATTTTCAAATGTAACTATTGGCGGTAGTCCAACTACAACGAGCGGTTCCGTATCTATCACGTGGTCGCCGTCGTTCGACTTGAATGATCCGAGTATTCAAAATCCTGTAGCCTCTAACACATTAAATACAACGTATACTGTTACTGTTGTTGATCTTACAACAGGTTGTACCGTAAGTGATACGATGACTGTTTTCTTATATCCGTTAATTGTAATTCCAAATGGCTTTAGTCCAAATGGTGATACCAAGAACGAAAGATGGATCATTGATTATATTGATCAGTTCCCGGAAAATACCGTTGAGATCTATAACCGTTGGGGAGAACTATTATACTTCTTTAATAATTACAATGGACAATTTGATGGAAAATTCAAAGGCAAAGATCTACCTGTTGGAACTTATTATTATATAATTAATTTAAATCATCCGGCATATACCACGCCGTTCACCGGACCATTAACCATATTTAGATAATGATAAAAAAGTATTACATATTTTTGTTTAGTTTAAGTGCGGTTTGCGGTTTCAGTCAGCAATTGCCACAGTACACGCAATACATGTTAAACGAAATGGCAATTAACCCTGCTGTTGCCGGTAAAGATGAATTTGCTGACGTGCGTTCAAATAACCGTTACCAATGGATAGGAATTACTGATGCGCCAAGAACTTATATGCTAACATTGCATGGCCCTATAAAATCAAAGAACATGGGTATTGGTATGAATTTGTATACTGATATTGTTGGACCAACACGGAGAACAGGATTAAATTTTTCTTACGCTTACCATTTAAAATTAAAAGAAGACATGTTCCTTTCGATGGGGTTAAGTGCGGGTGTTTTACAATGGGGAATTGACGGAAGTAAATTAGTTTTACGCGATAGTGGCGATGAAAATTTATTAAGTACCTATCAAACTACTTATGTACCTGATTTTGGCGCGGGAATTTATTTCCATAAAAAAGACAGGTTTTATGTTGGTTTAAGTTTACCGCAATTATACCAGGCACCAATTAATTTATATGAAGGTGCAGGAAAAAATAGCAGGATCATAAATCATTTTAATTTAAATGCAGCTTATAAATTTGACCTTGGCGATGACTTTAAGATCGAACCTTCTTTCCTTGTAAAATATGCAATTCCTGCTCCGCCAAAAATGGATATTGGTGCAAGAGTAATTTACCAGGAACAAATTTGGGTAGGCGGCGCGTACCGTCACAACGATGCCTTTACGGCTTTGGTAGGATATTTTTACAAGAATTATTTAATGATAGGTTATTCGTATGATTTTACAACAACCAACATTAAAAAATATTCTACCGGCACGCATGAGATCATGTTAGGTCTTCGCTTTTCAAAAAAACAATCTGCTACCTGGGAAGGAAAAGATAAAGAGAAGTAATTAATTACACATGATGGAAGACAGATAAAGCTGATCTAACAGATTGCAAACGGATCTTTAAAACAATTTCAATTTATTTTTTTAGCTATGCCAGTTTAATTCAGTGTTTGATCCGGCGCATCTGTAAAATCCGTGTTCCATCTCCATAGTGAATTAAATTTTTTCTAGCTCCGCAACAAATAATTTCTTGAAATTAATAGAGTTGCAAAGCTCTATATATTTAAATTCTGATCTTCCTTTTTCCAAAACAAAATTCTTTAATTTAGTTTTATCTGCTAAGGTTAAGCGCGAGGCGTTAATACAAAAGCCGATAAAAAAACTTAATTTATTTATGCCTGTTCTTTCTGCTTTAGATACTTTATTTATTTCAATTCCAAGATCTGTTTTTAATTTTTGTATGCACCATTTTTTTGCAGCAGATCTGCTGCCTTTAAATTTTAGTTTAATTTGTTCTGTAATGTATTCACTAATAACACTTGGGTTTATTGGCCGCGCTTCATTATTAAAATTAACTGCCAGGTTTGAATTGGTGAAACGTTTTAAGGTTTCTATGGAAGTGCGATAACCTTTTGTATTTTGAATTTTTTCTGCTTCATCGCTTGCCAATTTTTTTAGATCATTGTTAACAGGCCTGAAACCAAAACGATAATAGAACCAAAATGCGCCTGACTGTAACCCTTCTGGATTGTTTTTTCCAAATTGGTAAGGTTCCACTTCAAAATAATTGGCACCAAAACTTTGTTTGTAGCTGCGTAATAATTGACAAAAAACAAAAGCAGATTCGCCACCCCTGAAACTTTCAAAAATATTTATTCCAAGTAGCGAACGGTTGCCAAATAACCAGCCACCGCCATAAGCCATAGGAAATCCATTTTTAAACATCATAAAGCCAATATAAGATTCAAGAGGTAAGCGCCTTTCTGGAAGAATGCTGAATAAGGCAATTGATAAACCATGTTCCAGTTCATAGAACAATAATCCATCTGCATTACAATATACAACAGGTTCTGTTTCGCGGTTCAATAAAAATAATGCTACGCGCGCTTTTTCAATGATAAGATTTTTTTCAGCATCCGATAATTTTTTTGGCGCTGGTAATTTTTTATTGATAATTTCTTTTTCATCAAAACGTTTTAATAAACCTTTTGTATGAAAATAATTTTTGTGCAAAGAAAAATTCCCAAAACCCTTTGAGAGTGTTTTGTTTGTTGGTATAATTGAAATGTAAACTTTTAAAGATTCAAATAATTGATCTTTGATAAGATCTGAAGCCTCTATCATTTCAAAATGATCGATCAACCAAACTAAAAGATCTTTTTTATTTTTTGAACCTGCGGCTTGCTCTAACCATTTTACAGGATTTAATTTTTCTGTAAAGGCAAACTCAAATTCCATTTCGGATAAGGAGTGGCGTAATACTTCTTTTGGATGAACGCCGGTTGCGTCAAAAGAATGTAAAGCAACCTGACCCGGATAAGTTTTTAAAAGCCATTGTATCAATGTAAAACTATTGGCTGCCTGCGTTTGCGTGTATGCAATACCTGTTCTCTCCAATTGATCTTTTAAATGGGTTGGTAATTTTTTTACTGCTTCCGATAAACGACCCATTTCTGTTTGCGCCAATAAAAACAACTCTTCGTTTTCAGGATAACCCAATAAAAAGATCAAACAATCGTGGTAGGCAGTTATTGTTTTTTTCGAATTTAATTTTATGCTGGCGCATTCATTTAAAAGTTTCATTTTTTGCAAAGCAGAATCTTCATTAAAGACTGCTGCAATTTCTTTTAAACTTGTAATGGCGTTATTTTTTGTTTTGGTCAAGAGATTAGTTTTTCGATTAACAAATTAAACATATTTTTTTGTATCTTTAATTAAATTTAGAACAAATGAAATTTTCTGTCACATTATTTTTTCTTGCCATTACTATTTTTTTAAATGGACAAGATTTTACAAAAAATACAACCAACAGGGCTTTAACTTTTAAAGAGGTTCAAAAACAATTTGACGATTTTAAAAAGAATAATGATCTGTCGGCGAAAAAAAACTGGAAAAATTTTAAACGCTGGGAATATGAAACACAATTTCATACCAATACAGAAGGCGAGCCTGCGGGCTATAACGACTATATAAATGCCGCTATTGAAATGGCAGATTCAAAACAACAGATGGAAGCATCCAGTGCTGCATCTGTTTGGGCACCAACCGGGCCAAATGTTCTTCCGAATAATTTAACAGGATATATGGAGAATGGAATTGGAAGAATTAATTGCATAGCGTTTCATCCTTCAAACTCAAATATTTATTTTGTTGGCGTTGCACAAGGCGGCGTTTGGAAAACTACTAACAATGGCGTTAGCTGGACACCCTTAACCGATAATTTACCCATTACAAGAATTAGTGATATCAGTATCGATCCATCAAATCCAAACACCATGTATATTTCTGTTTGTGATTTTGAATACATTGGTGTGAGTTTATTTTTAAATGGAAGAAAAAGACATTCGCATTATGGCATGGGTGTTTATAAAACTACCGATGGCGGACTTACGTGGGCCCCAACAGGATTGACCTTTCAGTTAACTGATGGCGATGCTTCATTAATAAGAAAAGTAATTGTAAATCCTGCAAACGGTAACGATCTTGTTGCATGTGGAGCAAGTGGCATGTATAAGTCAACCAACGGCGGCGCCAGTTGGGTAAAAAAATTAGATTCACTTTTTTGGGATCTGCAACGCGATCCGGGAAATCCGAATATTTTATATGGAGCAACCGGCTGGGTACAGAATGCGAATTTAGGGAATGCGGGTATTTATAAATCAACCGATTTTGGAAACACATGGAATATGCTGAACACCGGAATGCCTTTAACAGGAAGCATTCAACGCGTTAAGCTAGCAATTGCACCATCTGACCCAAATTATATTTATGCATTATGTGTTGATGGAAGTAATGGTTTGTATGGCTTTTATAAAAGTATAAATGCAGGAGCAACATGGACCTTTGTGCCGCCTGCTTTAAATGTGTTGGAGTATGATCAGGGTAATAATCCCGGAGGACAAGGAAATTACGACCTGGGTTTATTAGTTCATCCAACAATAAAAACAACAGTTTATACAGGTGGCATAAATATTTGGGGATCTACGGACGGCGCTTTAACTTTTAATCCGGTCTCGCACTGGACAACAAATTATGGCCCAACATTACATTGCGATATTCATTCAATTGATAGACAACCGGGCACCAACCAGTATTTTGTTTGTAGTGATGGCGGGGTTTACAGAACATCAAATATGGTTATTAGCAATTGGTCAACTAGTGCGTGGCCAACAAACTGGACACATTTAAATGATGGTATGCAGATCTCTTCTTTTTACAGATTATCAAGCTCAAGAACCACAAGCGGTAGGTTAGTTGCAGGCGCACAGGACAATTCTACATTTTATTATAAGGCCGGAACCTGGTCAACTATTTTTGGCGGCGATGGAATGGATAATTATTTAGACCCTTTGAATAATAGTAACATTGTAGGTTCCAGCCAGTATGGAAATTTTTACACGAGTAATAACGATGGCTTTTCAAGCAACTATCCAAACACAAATGTAAATAATGAAAACTGTGAATGGGTAACACCAATCGTTGCAGACTATAACCATCCTGGCGTTCTATATATAGGAAATGAAAATGTGGTGCAATCAACCGACGGCGGAAACAGTTGGAATCCTTTAGCGTCTATTTTTACTAATACAGTTACAAATACTAATACCGAAATAAGTGCACTGGCCGTATCAGCTTCAAACAGTCTGGTAGTGTATGCTGCTAGAAGAGTAAGATATGAATTTGGAATGCCAGGTATAGTTTTTAAAACTACGAATGGTGGTGTTAGTTTTACGAACATCACTAATAATTTACCTGATAGTTTGTATTACACAGGTATTGAAGTGAACGAAACAAATCCAAATATTGCCTACGTGTCTATGGCTGGATTTAGCGCCGGCAGAAAGGTTTTTACTACAACCAATGGCGGAGCTACATGGCAAAACATATCTTATAATTTACCAAACATACCTGTAAATTGCATCAAACAAATTCCCGGCACCAACAATTTAATAGTTGCAACCGATATTGGTGTGTATGTGTTAACTTCTGGAAACACAAGCTGGACAAGCAATAGCTTTGGTTTACCAAACGTAATTGTTAGTGATATTGAATTTAATGTGCCTTTAAATAAAGTATATGTTTCTACTTTTGGAAGAGGCATTTGGGAAACCAGTTATTCGGTTATAACAAACATAAATAAGACGGAGAAAGTTTCACTTGATTTTAAATTATTTCCAAGTGTAAACGATGGAAAGTTTAGTTTGGATTGTGAGTCGATTGTTGGTCAAAAAACCATTGAAGTGTTAGATGTAATGGGCAAAATAGTTTATTCTCAAAGCACAAACGTATCTAAAATAGAACTGAATTTAAACTTAGCACCTGCTGCATATTATTTGAGGGTTTCTAGCAAAGAAAAATTGGGCGTAAAACGATTTATTGTAAAATAAATTTTGCCCAACAGTCAGTTTTTAAATTTGTTTACGGACGATTTTCTAAATTATTTAGTTTTTGAATTGTTGTAACTCGACAAAGCACCTTTTTTTACCTATCAATCGCGCATTCAAAATCTTCTTATTTAGAATGATTATAAATTACGTTATTCGTTAAAAAAATTTAAAAATTCCCGCATTAGTTCTCAATCTTCTGTTAATTTTGCCAACGTTTAGTGTCATTAATTTGTCATTGGAACAACAAAAAAAGATTAAAATTTCTCATTTTTATATGAAAAACAACATATCTCAAGCTTCAGTAAAAACCTTGCTAGCAGTAGTTTTCACGGTTTTTGCAATCACTTCCAAGATCTACGCCCAAGACGGAGAAAAATTATTTAAACAAAATTGCGCTGTTTGCCACAAATCGCACGATGACCAAAAACTCACTGGTCCGGGCCTAAAAGGCGTGTTTGACCGTGTGCCTAAAGGCGACTGGATCACTAAGTGGATCCTTAACTCTGAGAAGATGATCAAAGCGGGCGATGCTTATGGTAATAAAATTTATGCTGAGAATAATAAAGCAGCAATGACCGTATTTGAAGGCCAATTAGATGAAAAGCAAGTTGCTTCTATCGTAGCTTTCATTAAAG
>JAUXSA010000142.1 GCA_030681615.1 Bacteroidota bacterium | reverse complement strand
AGGTCGCCATTTTGTTTAATGAGTGCAAGATTGGTTTGTTGCGAAACAACATCGCGCAATTTCTCAGTAAAACGTTGCGATAAACTTGGCGCACCTAAGGAAGTATTATTCGTAAAAAATCCAACGCTAATGGTTTTCGCTTCGGGTGGTATTGTGGCACCGCTTAACGAAACTCTTGTTTTGCAGGATGAAAAAACCAATACAAAAACAATTAAATATGTAATTAAATGACGCAAGTTTATTCTTCAATTTTGTATTCGTTAATTTTACGGTAAAGCGTTCTTTCGCTAATGCCCAGCTCTTTTGCAGCGTACTTACGTTTGCCTTTATGTTTACGCAAAGCTTTTTTGATCATGTCAATTTCTTTATCCTGTAATGATAAAGTTTCTTCCACTTCAATTACCTGGCTGTTCGATCCATTGGTTTGAAGATTAGGTGAATGAAAACTTAAAGCATTAGTTTCGTTACTTAATTCGCCACCGTTATAAATTCTGTTTATGATCTGCACATCATCCGATTTAATTGCATTAATTTTTCCGGTGGCTGCTGATACAAGATCGTACACTACTTTTTTAAGATCGTTCAACTCAGCACGTGTATCGCGCAGAACTTTAAAGATAATTTCTTTGTCGGCACTTTCAAACGCCGAGCCTGAAGCAAAATTATCGTTCCTTAAAACTGTTGGTACATTGTTTGAATTGTATTGCGGTAAATATTTTAAGAGTAATTCTGCGTTTATTTCCCTGTTCTTTTCAATAATGGAAATTTGTTCAGCAATATTTTTTAGCTGACGAATATTTCCCGGCCAAAAATAATTTATTAAAACCTGTTCAGCATCGGCAGTTAATTTAATAACTGGCATTCTGTATTTAGCCGCAAAATCATTTGTAAATTTTCTGAACAATAAATGGATGTCATCTTTTCTTTCACGTAACGGCGGAAGATAGATAGGCACTGTGTTTAAACGGTAATAAAGATCGGGCCTGAATTTTTCTTTTTCTAAAGCCTGGTAAAAATTAATGTTGGTTGCTGCAACAACACGTACATCTGTTTTTAAAACTTTGCTGCTTCCCACTTTAATATATTCGCCGCTTTCTAATACGCGCAATAATCGTGCTTGTGTTGCTAATGGTAACTCGCCAACTTCATCTAAAAAAATGGTGCCGCCGTTGGCAACTTCAAAATAACCTTTACGTGCTTCTGTTGCCCCTGTAAAGGCTCCTTTTTCGTGACCAAATAATTCGCTGTCGATTGTTCCTTCAGGAATAGCGCCACAGTTTACCGCAATATATGGACCATGTTTTCTTGCACTATTTTGGTGAATGATCTGAGGAAAAACTTCTTTACCAGTTCCACTCTCACCATTTATAACAACGTTAAGATCTGTTGGTGCAACCTGGCGTGCAATATCCACAGCTCTTTCAAGCAGGGTGTTGTTTCCTATAATTCCGAATTTTTGTTTTAGATCTTGTGTGTTCATCTGTTAGATTCAAGAGTCAAGACAACAGGAGTCAAGACAGCATTGTTTGTTTTCCGTTTATAATTGTTTCTCTAAAATTGAATATCTTCTTTTGTAATTCTTCTACCTTTAGTAACAAATTTTCTAGATCTTTTTCGTTACCATATTTTCTTTTTTGGCAAATTAAAAGTTGTGTTTCCACTTCATAAGTTGAGCTCAATGATGTTGTCAAAAATTCAGAAAAATGATTACTAGTTCTTTTTCCAGAACCTTCAGCAATATTTGAAGGAATCGAAACTCCACATTTTTCTAATTGATTAATTAAATTATACTTTTCTTTAATTGGTAATGTTTCTGTGTAATTATATATTAAATCACAAAGAGTCATTGCGTCTTGCCAGATAATTAATTTTTTAAAATTATGTTTTACCATAGTTTTTAGTCTTGTCGTCCCTTTAGTCCTGCCTCTTGCTGTCCCTTTAATCGTGATTCACTACCTTACCTATCAAAGTTGATGCTGTACATGAAGTTACAAGCACATTGACATAGTCGCCTTTTTTATAATTCTCTTTAGGGAAAACACAAACAGTGTTCTGCGTATTTCTCCCCATAAACATTTCATCCGATTTTTTTGAGAAGCCTTCAATTAAAACTTTGTGAATTTTTCCAACTCCCGCTTTTGTTTTAATAGCACTGTTCTCGCGTTGCACAGCAACTATCTCACTTTGTCTCCTGCTTTTTATCTCTTCAGGCACATCATCTTTATATTTTCTTTCAGCTAAAGTTTTTGGTCTTTCGCTGTACATAAATAAAAATGCATAATCGTATTGTACTTGTTTTAATAAACTTAAAGTATCTGCATGATCTTCTTCTGTCTCACCACAAAAACCTGTAATAATATCTGTACTGATACCACAACCTGGAAGGATTCTATTAATAGCTTCAATTCTATTTAAATACCATTCGCGTGTGTAACCACGGTTCATAGCTTCTAAAATTTTGCTGTTTCCGCTTTGTACCGGCAAGTGAACATATTTACAAATGTTCTCGTACTTCGCCATTGTTTCTAACACTTCATCCGACATATCTTTTGGATGTGATGTTGAAAAACGAATACGTAACAATGGATCTACTAATGCAACTTTTTCTAATAACTGTGCAAAATTAGTTGCCGACTTTTTTTGTTCCTCAGTAAGCGTTTCTTTTTTTAATCCGCCGCCACTATATAAATAACTGTCTACATTCTGTCCTAATAAAGTAACTTCTCTATAACCTTTTTCAAAAAGATCTTTTGCTTCTGCAACAATACTTTCAGGGTCGCGACTTCTTTCTCTTCCCCGCGTAAAGGGCACTACACAAAAACTGCACATGTTATCACAACCGCGCATAATGCTTATTAATGCAGTTACACCATTTGTACCCAACCTCACGGGCGTTAGGTCGGCATAAGTTTCTTCTTTACTTAATATAACGTTTATGGCCTTGTGGCCATCTTCGGCTTCTTCAATTAAATTTGGGAGGTCTCGGTAAGAGTCTGGTCCTACAACGATATCAACCAATTTCTCCTGTTCTAAGAATTGTGATTTTAAACGCTCGGCCATACAGCCTAAAACGCCCACCAATGCTTTTGGATTTTTTTGTTTTACACGTTTAAAATCGTTTAAGCGGTTACGTACTTTTTGCTCGGCATTCTCCCTGATAGCGCAGGTATTCACAAAAATAATATCGGCTTCTTCGTAATTTTGTGTGGTCGTATAACCGTCTTTTATTAATATAGAAGCCACAATTTCGCTATCGCTAAAGTTCATTGCGCAGCCATAACTTTCTAAAAACAGCTTTTTGCCGTTTAAAACTTTCGATTCTACCATCAGGGGTTTTCCCTGGATGCTTTCGTCTATTATTTTTTCTTCTAGATTCATTTTGAACCATCAAAAATACTAATTTTATGCCAATTTGACATATTTTTAACATTTTTAAGGGTCATTTTCCAAAAAAAACGAAATTTTTGGAATTTGTGTTATTTATTTTTTTCCTTTGCAAACTTTTGGAGCGGTATATTGCCGAATCAAAAAGGTAAGAATGTCTCTTTTTTGGCGTTCATTGAATTGATCTTATACATATATATACATGGCGAAAAATTTAGTTATAGTTGAGTCCCCGGCAAAAGCCAAAACAATAGAAGGATTTTTAGGAAAAGATTTTACGGTTAAATCAAGTTTTGGTCACATTAGAGACCTTGTGAAGAAAGGCTTTGGTGTTGATATAGAGAATAATTTTACACCTACTTACGAAGTTCAGCCTGATAAAACAAAAATAATAGAAGAATTAAGGAAATTGTCTAAAGGAGCCGATATGGTTTGGCTCGCATCCGATGAGGACCGTGAAGGAGAGGCTATCAGCTGGCATTTATACGAAACTTTAGGATTAACAAAAAAGAATACACGCCGTATAGTTTTTCATGAAATTACAAAGCCTGCAATATTAAATGCAATTGAAAATCCGCGCGAGATCGATATTAATTTAGTGAATGCGCAGCAAGCACGCCGTGTGTTAGACAGGTTAGTGGGTTTTGAATTATCACCAATTTTATGGCGCAAGATCCGGCCGAGTTTATCGGCAGGACGTGTACAGTCCGTAGCCGTTAGGTTAATTGTTGAGCGTGAAAGAGAAATTCAAAAATTCGTATCCACTTCTGCATATAAAGTTTCAGCATTATTTAAAGTAGGATCTGGTATTTTAAAAGCAGAATTAGATAAACGTTTTAATACAGAAGCAGAGGCGCAGGCATTTTTAGAAAAATGTAAAGTGGCCTCTTATACCATTGAAAGTTTAGAGACCAAACCTGCGAAACGTTCGCCGGCTGCACCTTTTACTACATCTACATTACAGCAGGAGGCTGCACGTAAATTAGGTTTTTCTGTTGCGCAAACCATGCAAGTGGCGCAACGTTTATACGAAGCCGGTAAAATTACTTACATGAGAACTGACTCCGTTAATTTATCGGAAACAGCCATGAACCAGGCCAACAAAGCTATTAATGCTAACTACGGCGCAAAATATTTTAATCCTCGTAAGTACAAAAATAAAAGTAAAGGTGCTCAAGAGGCTCACGAAGCTATTCGCCCAACTTATATTGACAGAACTGCTATTGAAGGAGAACGTAACGAACAACGTTTATACGATCTGATCTGGAAACGTACCATTGCTTCGCAAATGAGCGATGCGGAATTAGAAAAAACAACCGCTAAAGTAAAAGTTAGCGGCACAACAGAATTATTTGTAGCGCAAGGTGAAGTATTGAAGTTTGATGGTTTCTTAAAAGTTTACATGGAAGGAACAGATGATGAAGATACTGACGAAGAAAATTCATCAATGCTTCCGCCAATGAAAGTGGGTGAGAAATTAGAAAGCCAGGAAATTTCTGCTACTCAACGTTTCTCGCATCATCCTGCAAGATATACTGAGGCAAGTTTGGTAAAAAAATTAGAGGAGTTAGGTATCGGCCGTCCGAGTACTTACGCACCAACTATTAGTACGGTTCAAAAACGTAATTACGTTGAGAAAACGGATAGGGAAGGAACACCAAGAAATTATGTTCAGTTAACTTTAGTAAAAGGAAATTTAAAGAAGGAAACAAAAACAGAAAATACAGGCGCCGAAAAATCAAAATTATTTCCAACTGATATTGGAATGGTTGTAAATGATTTTCTATTACAATATTTTCCAACGATTTTAGATTTTAATTTTACTGCTAAGGTTGAAGAAGAGTTTGATGAGATAGCGGATGGAAATTTAGATTGGCAAAAAATGCTGAAAGGATTTTACACACCTTTTCATAAAACAGTTGAAACAACTTCTGAAAATAGCGAACGCGCCAGTGGCGAACGTACTTTAGGAAAAGATCCGGTAAGCGGAAAGCCTGTAACAGTGCGTATTGGAAGGTTTGGTCCTTTAGCACAAATTGGTGAAACAATTGAAGGCTCTGAAGAAAAACCACGCTTTGCAAGTTTAAGAAAAACACAAAGTATTGAAACCATAACTTTAGAAGAAGCTTTAGATCTTTTTAAATTACCAATGAATTTAGGAGTATATGAAGGTAAAGAGGTAATTGTAGGTGTTGGACGTTTTGGCCCGTACATTAAATTAGACGATGCATTTATTTCAATTCCAAGAACGATAGATCCTTTATCGCTTGAAATGGAAGGTGCTATCGCTATTATTAAAGAAAAAGAACTGGCAGATGCGCCGGTTGCACAATATAAAGGCAAGGGTGTAACAAAAGGCAAAGGCCGTTTTGGTCCGTTCATTAAATACGAAGGTTTGTTTATTAATGTACCACGTGCTTACGATTTTGATAATTTATCGCAAAAAGATATTGAAGAGCTGATAGAAAAAAAATTAGCTAAAGAAGCAAACCGTTATATTCAAAATTGGGAAGACGAAAAGATCTCGATAGAAAATGATCGTTGGGGACCAATTGTTAAGTTCGGAAAACTGAAATTAAAATTAATTAAAGACGGTGGCGGAAAATATACGCCGGATGAATTATCAAAACTATCTTTAGAAAAAGTAAAAGAAATGATAGTAGCACAAGTGCCAAAAGCATTTGATAAAAAAGGCGGAAAGAAAAGCGCTGCAAAAAAAGCTGTTGTTAAAACATTACCTACTGCCAAAGCAACTACGAAAACGGTTGTAAAAAAAGCAGCTTCTAAAAAAGCAGCACCAGTAAAAAAAGCCGCAGCAAAGAAAAGTACTTCAGCAAATAAAGCGGTAATTAAAAAAGTAATTAAAAAAGGCGCTGCAAAAAAGAAAGCAGCGAAGAAGAAATAATTTAAAATTTATAATTTAAAAGCGGGATCAAATGATTCCGCTTTTTTTATGGCCTGTATTTACTTTTACTTAATATTTTTTGAGAATCAGTGTCTGTCATCAATTGCTCCAGCGTTACATCTTTATTATTTTTCATGTAGCTGCGAATAATTTGCCAGCCCACCCACATAGCAATACGCGGAGGACAGTCTTTGCTGATGGATCCTGTAAACGGCCCATCGGTTGTAAGTTCTTGTATGGTCTTTAAATTATTTTCATACAAGCGATTTTTTTCTGCGAAGTAGCCCCACAAATTTTTTTCATTCTCGTTCACATATTTCATTTGCGGTGTTGTGTAACCAATTAATAAACTGTCATTCGTATTTGGTAATAACGCATTCATAGCGTAAAATATCTTTCCATAAAAAATAGTGTGGTATAAAAGTGTATTCACCGGTTGTTCATTATCAAACTCTGTTAACATCCACCCCTTTGCAAGGTTCGGTAAAATATAATTTTCGTTCATCATCCTTAATTGGTATTTTGGTGTATTAAGCATTTGATAGAATTTTGCAGTGTCATTTAAATACATATCCAATCCTAAAACCAAAGCGCTATCGGTATAGGCAACTGCGTAATTGTATCCATTAGTGCAGGTAATTAATCTTGTAGGTAGTTTTCTTTTAGGGAAATGATATTTAAAGCGTTTTACACAATTTGTTAATTCATTGTTTATTTCTTCTATAGTTGTATTGGGGTATAATTTCTTCACATAATCATAAGTTTCACGCATATCCCTGTCGTTACAAAAGCCAAGCAAAGCAGGTTTGTATAAGCTGTCCTTTGTGCCGCCAATATTAATAAAACTGGTAACATAGTGCTCATAAAAGGAACCATACTTTTGCGCGAATTCCTTATTCTTTTCATCAAAGTTTGCAGGGTTTACGGTAAACACATCGTTTTCAAGGCGCAGTAACGTAAGGGGCTTTATATTCACATCAGAGATGTCAACATCCAGGGCATTGTTTTTGCATGAGTTTAAAAGCAAAATAAAAAAAGGTAACAAAAGAATTCTTTTATACATGAAGTAAATTTTTATATTTGTAAAGTTAATTATAAAATAAAATAATGATGAAAAAAATACTATTCACGTTTATTTCAATTTGTATGTTATGCGTTTCTTCTAACGCGCAAACAACTCCCGAAACCCCTGAAGGTAATCCGAATTTTGACAAAAAATTTCGTTTCGGAATAAGGGCTACACCACAACCAACATGGTACAAAAGCGACAATAATAATTCAAAAGGTGCAGGAGCTGCTTTTGGATTTGGATTTGGCTTAATTATGGAGCGTAAATTATCAAAGATCGTTCATTTTTCATCAGGTATTGGTGGCGATTTTGAAGGTGGTTATATTACTTACCGTAACGATGCCGATTTTAGTGTTAACGCAGTGCTTAACGACGAAGGTCAATACGTTGAAGCAAAAAATGGTGTGATGAAAGAGGATTACCAGTTTAAAGATGGTAATACACAATATGTGCTTCAGGAAAGAAGATTTAAGACCACATTCCTAACAATTCCATTAATGCTAAAAATGATGACCGATGAGTATGGCGGAATGAAATATTTTGCAAATGCCGGTTTAGAATTGGGCATCAGAACTAAAACACGAGCAACCGATACTTACATTTCTGGTGTAAAAACGGTTGTTACCGGAACCACTACAACTACACCACCGGCAGACGAATTAACCAAATCTGACATCAATCTTGGTAAAGACGCTTCTTTAGCACCTTTTAGAATTGGAATGAATTTAGGACTTGGGTTTGAATACAGGATAGGCGGAAGTACTTCTTTATTGTTTTCGGCCAATTATTTCCAGTCTTTCACTAATTTAATGAGGAGTGAATCAAAATACCTGGTAAAAGGCAAGGATACATATATTGGTTCAGATAATACAGTAACATTTACACCATTAGATCAGGGTTATTTTATGAGAGCTGTTCGTCTTAATATCGCAATTCTATTTTAAGAAAGCCTCTGGTTTACATTTTTATTAAAAGCCGCCTTTTGGGTGGCTTTTTTTTAGTCGAAAATATGGGGTTTTTTGACGAAAATGGGTAAAAAATCATCATTTTGTTAAGAAACAAGGGCGAAATTGCTTTTTTTAATTAAAAATACAGTTATTTTTGCCCCCACTAACTAACTAAACATTTTATCATGAAATTAAACGAAATTCAGGATTTAATAAAATTTGTTTCAAAAAGCGGGGTAAGCGAAGTTGAACTGGAAACGAAAGAAATTAAAATTGTGATCAGGACTCCAAAAAGCGGTACGCAGTACATAACACAGGCTGCACCCGTTATTACAGCGCCTGTTATAAGTGCCCCGGTTGCAAATGTTACAAATACGCCGGTAGTAAACGAGAATAAAACCACACCTCCTGTTACAAATAACGAAGAATCAAAATACGTTACTATTAAATCACCCATGATCGGTACTTTTTACCGTTCTGCAGGCCCCGATAAACCTTCTTTTGTAAATATTGGCGATGAGATAGCTCCGGGTAAACCCGTGTGTATTATTGAGGCTATGAAGCTTTTTAACGAAATTGAAAGTGATATTAAAGGTAAGATCATTAAAGTTCTTGTAAACGATTCAACCCCGGTTGAATATGACCAACCTTTATTTCTTGTAGACCCTTCATAATTAGCAAATGAGTCGATGTGGCAATTAGACAATTTAATTGCCCAATTATCAAATTAACTAATTAACTAATTAAAAGGTATGTTTAAAAAAATATTAATAGCCAATCGTGGTGAAATTGCCTTAAGGGTAATTCGTACATGTCGCGAAATGGGCATAAAAACGGTTGCAGTTTATTCAACCGCCGATAAAGATTCGTTGCACGTAAAGTTTGCCGATGAAGCGGTTTGTATTGGACCTCCTCCAAGTAAAGACAGTTACCTTAACATGGCAAGCATTATTGCTGCTGCCGAAATTACAAATGCAGACGCTATTCACCCGGGTTATGGTTTCTTAAGTGAGAACGCAAAATTTTCTGAGATCTGTCGCCAGAATAAAATAAAATTTATTGGAGCCAGTCCCGAGATGATCAATCAAATGGGCGATAAGAGTAATGCAAAAGCAACTATGATAGCTGCCGGTGTGCCTTGCGTGCCAGGCTCTGTAGGTTTATTAGAAAGTGCAGAACAAGGAAAAGAATTAGCAAAAGATATTAAGTATCCTGTAATTATTAAAGCTACTGCCGGTGGTGGTGGAAAAGGCATGCGTATTATCTGGAAAGAGGAAGATTTTCAGACTGCATGGGACAGTGCTACACACGAAGCTACGGCTGCGTTTGGTAACGGTGCCATGTATATGGAAAAATATATTGAAGAGCCACGTCATATCGAAATTCAAATTGTTGGCGATCAACATGGCAAAGCTTGTCATTTAAGTGAGCGCGATTGTTCTATCCAACGCCGTCATCAAAAATTGGTTGAAGAAACACCTTCGCCTTTTATGACACCTGAGTTACGTGAAGCAATGGGTGATGCCGCTGTTAAAGCTGCTTTATCTATTGGTTACGAAGGAGTAGGGACTGTAGAATTTTTAGTTGATAAGCACCGCAATTTTTATTTTATGGAAATGAATACCCGTATCCAGGTTGAGCATCCCATAACAGAAGAAGTTATTAATTACGATCTTATCCGCGAACAAATTTTAGTAGCAGCAGGCGTTCCTATTTCAGGAAAAAATTACTACCCGCAATTACACGCTATCGAATGCCGTATCAATGCAGAAAATCCTTTTGATAATTTTAAACCTTCACCTGGTGTTATAACAACTTTACACACACCAGGCGGACATGGTATTCGTGTAGACTCTCATGTTTACAGTGGTTACAGGATTCCGCCAAATTACGATAGTATGGTTGGAAAATTAATTACAGTAGCTCAAACACGCGAGGAGGCCATTGCTAAAATGCACCGGGCTTTAAGCGAGTATGTAATTGAAGGTGTTAAAACTACAATTCCGTTTCACATTAAATTAATGCAGAACGAAGATTTTAAAGCAGGGAACTATACTACTAAGTTTATGGAAACCTGGGATTTTAAGAACGCTTAAAAAATAAAATTTATAATAATAAAAACCCTTGCATAGATGTGAGGGTTTTTTTTATTCTATTTTTTTGAGTGTTATAACAAAAATCAATTCGTAAATAAATTTTGGCGTCACTTTTTGCTTGATCAAAAAGTAACCAAAAAATCAAGGCTTTCATAATATTTTGCTAAAAATCAATATCATTCAAGTCGATGATTTAAGCGCTTCGCGAACAGCCAAAATCATCTTCGCATATGCCACCGCTCTTGAACGATAAGATTTTTTAAGCAAAATCTTATGAGGCCAGCTCACATTGTGTGCTTACGCGTACGGTTTTAAGGAAGTAGCTTTGCGGTTAGGTGTTTGAGTTTTCATCTTGATCTTTTGAGAGATAGCTGTGAGCTAAGCTAGGCAGTTAGTTGATTAGGCTTACAGAAAAGAGCTTAGCGAGGTAGCGGTTTTGCTTTCGCTGTTCTAAGTCGCGAAAGCAAAAATCTCCTTCAAAAGATCAAATGCGTTTTGGTTACTTTTGCGCGCCAAAAGTGACAAAAGAAAAATTTAATAGCAGTGATCTTATCCCTTTAATTTTTTGTTTTATCGCCAATGAATGTTCGGATAAAAAACAAAAAACTCCCGATCAAAAAAATAATATTTACCACTCTTGCAAATGGGGGTACACCTTCAGGCCATATTTGTCCTAATAATACAACTGCATTTAAAATAAGCAGGATGATCAATACTGTCTTTTTCATTTTGTATCTTTAAATATGAACTAAATATACTAAATTTTAGAATTATTATATTTGTTAGAGCTATGGCAAAATCAAACGATAAAAATTTAACTAAAGAAGAATTAGCCGAAAAAAAGAGCAATAGAAAAGGTGCTTTGATCTTTATGTTGATCGTTGCTATTATGGCCCCTGCAATTTGGTTTGGCCTTGATTGGTTAGCAACAGAATATCCTATCACTCAAAAGCATATTACTATTGATGGTAAAGAAAGGGTTCTTAAATTTTCTGAAAAAATAAGAGGTTACAACAGTAAGAATTCTTTTGGTGAACATGAATCGGGCACAGCGCATCATGGTTATTTTTTAGAATTAGTAGATAGTTTGGCGAACAAACCATTACATAAAATAAAATTCAATACACCTGTGCATAATATACAAAGCACACCCAAAATGTATATTTCTTCAAATGGTTTTATTTGGCTGGTTTCTATTACCAATAGTTACCGTGATGATGAACAGGGTTTTATTTTAAAATTCTCCATAAGCAGAGACAGTATTAAGCCATTGGATTTTACACTGGATGAGAAATACGGCATTCACGATATGGAAGAGAATAGGGTAATGTTAACTGATGGAAAAGGATTTTACAATGGCTGTAACCCTATCTTTGGATGTGTTTACCTTGATCTTGAGACCGAAAAAATTATTGATAGCAGAAAAGATCTCAAATGATCATTTTAATCGTTCTAAAACGCCTTTACGTTTAACGATGTTCTTATAATCCCACTGAATTGTTTTTGATTTTTTTAGCCAGCGGGCAAGATCTTTTGTGTTTATTTCTTTGGCTGAGGTATAAGTAAAAGAAGCATCTTTAAACTTTCCGCTTTTGCCGGGCACAAGTTGTTCTTCTTCAAAAGTTACGCCGCTCCAAAACAATAAACGCACACCGTCTTTTAATTTATCATAGCCAACAATAGGGTTGCCATCTAAGAACCAAACAGGATGCGAGTGCCAGATCTTATTTTCTGCATCCGGCAAAGCCTTAGAGATCTCTTTCTCCAATAAATTACAAATTTC
The DNA here is from genome assembly GCA_030681615.1 of Bacteroidota bacterium. GTDB lineage: Bacteria > Bacteroidota > Bacteroidia > B-17B0 > Aurantibacillaceae > Aurantibacillus. The sequence continues at coordinate 28,200 of JAUXSA010000142.1, read as the reverse complement.
TTTATCCTCTTTTAATTGAGAGTTGTTGTATGCTTTAATGTCTTTGTTCATGAGATGTCTTTTTGCTCATTAAATAATTATTATTTTTTATTCGTGTTATTTGCCTAATTAAAACCTAACGGTTTGCACCTAAACATTATAATGTTTCAAAACTCTTAAAGCTCGTAAAGTATTCCAACGGCTTGGTTTACCTGCTTGTTCCATTTCAAAATGAGTTTGTCCTGAATGTTTTGCAGCCAGTTTCCATAAACCATCTTTCGTCCTTTTTTTAATAAGTACTTCAAGGGCATTACTCATTCTATCATCATATTTTACATTGGCAAGTTGAAAGTAATCCAAAGCTCTTAAAATATCGTAATACCAGCGACCGGGATAACAAAGTTTTAAAAAACGAGGGCTAATTATTTCTCCAGTTTTATCTGAGCGAAATAATTTATGCATTAGTATAAATTCCTGTGATTCAATTTTTGCTTTCTCCAGTTCTTTTGATCTGTAATTATATCCATTGTTTTGGTATTCTGTAATTCCTTCAAGCACAGAAAGTGTTGAGTGTAAAGAACTATGTGTTGCACCCACTGTATTCGAAAGACAATTAAATCCTCCATCTTCCATTTTTTCAGTTAGCAAAAAATCGATTATGGATTTTAAATCGTCCTGATCAATTCTAAAATAAGCGGCATAATTCAACGCCATTCCACTCACACAAACATCACACGTTTGATGTATGCCGGTAGGAAGAATGCCGCCATCTGGTCCTTTTTCGGCTAGCAATACTTTATTGATCGTTTCCTTTATCGGTTTGCAATTGGGTGAAATACTCAGATTTTTTAGATCAAGTAAAGTATAATGCGTAGAGATCCATTTAGGCTGATAAAAGCTTAGTCCCCAATGCCCGTTAGGTTTGCGTTTTGAAAGCAATTTCGAGCCCCAACCTTCTGATTCAATTTTATTTCTTATTCTTGGTTTGTCGGTATCCAATAAATCTCTATATGTCTGATATTGAATGGACACATCTCCTTCCAATAACCATTCTATGATCTGTTGTTTGTTCATTGACTAATAGACGTATTATTTTCCTCCACTTGATTGCGCAGTCAGGATTACTTTTTCCATCTTTCTAACTTAGGAATTGATCGGGTTGCTAACCATGCAAAGAATCCGTTCATTCCATCTTTCTTCATTTCCTGGATACAGAATTTTTGCATCTTCTCTGCCGTATCGATCTCAGGTGGAGTTAAAAAAAATCCATTTTCGTAACACATAGAACAGTACTTCTTACTGATCTTTCCGTCTTTTTCGGTTCCTCCACCTTTTTTGTCTTTCTTTAATGGAAAACCGCAGCTTTGGCAAAATTTGTATTCTTTCATTGTTCCTGTTTTTTATTAAAAATTGCCATTTGTCATAATTTCAGCTAACGTTTGGCAGCTATAAGTTGTGCGGTTTTAGAACACTCGTCTACCGAAACGTTTAAATAAAGATACTATGTTTCTAGGCATTTGCAAAATGAAAATACTTTTCGCGCAGCGACCTTGAATTTGCAAATGCTTTGATGTCGCCCGCATAAGTTTTAGGTGCTGTTAGTGGCTGGCGTTATTGTTTGCCTGTTTACTCTTTCCAAACAGGAATATTTATATAACTGTCGTTGTGCCATTTTATTTGCAAAGGCTCGTCTGCATCTTTTATTGTTTCATCATTTACATCTTTGCCTGAACCATAATTTATTATTTCAAATGGGTGTTTGTTGATGTTTAAAAGAATTACCAACTTACTGCCCCTACTTATTTTTTTACTTACAAAGCGTGTATTATTTAAAGGAATTATTTCTATCATGTTTGGTTTAAGCAGTTGTCTTTTAGTATTGTCTTTTGCGTAACTGGCACGACCAATATAACGTGTTAGAAAGAAATATTTACCATCAGGCATTAATTCGTATAAAGCCATAGAAATATCCATATCCTTTTTGTTAATAGTTGCAAATAAATTACCTCTAAAAGAACCGTTTATAGAAAAATCTTTTTTAAATGTTTGTGTTGAAAATACCAAACCATTACTCACATCAAGCGTATCAAAAATAATTGTAGGAGTGAAGTAATTGTTTTGTGTTTCTCTATCTTTAAAATCTATTGTTTGTGATAAATAAGATTTCTTATTAGGCTTTTTATTGTCAAGCAAATAATTGTTCAAATAGAATTTTAATGTGTCATTATTCATTTTTTCTAATGATGAAACGTGTTTCCATTCATTAGTTCCCATAACTTGATAATTCACTTTATCTTTTAAAAGTTCTGGCTTTTGTCCGTCTTTTAATATATAGTCGAGCCATTGAAAAGCCAAATTTTCCATACTGATATTTGCTACCGGGTCAATATCATAACCCATCAAATTTGATGATGCTTTTCGTTGCCCCCCCCAATGGTCATAAGGACCGATTACGAAATAATGGTTTGCATTTTTGTTGTATTTGTTATGCAATTTGAAATATTGTATAGCACTAATTTGGGCACCATCATAATATCCTGTTGTGGATAAAACTGGAATATTTATTTTGGCATATTCATTAGGAGTTGGAACCATTGATTGCCAATAATTATCATATTCTGGGTGCTTAAGCCATTTTTGGAATATACTATTTGGCTGTCCTGCTAAACTATCTAAAGTACGAAATGAAGTTCCATTATTGAAATAATCAAAAGGCAAACTTCGTGGTAAGAATTTATATTTATAAATATTGTCATTCGCCCAGCTTAAAATATTCCCTACTGGTACATTGTTCTCCATTGGCATATCAAAACCAGGCATTACTGCTACTTGAGGAACAATTGTTTTAAGTGCTGGATGAATATTTTTTGCTGTTGACCATTGTGAAAAACCTGTGTAACTTCCACCATACATACCAACTGTGCTATTACACCAAGATTGTTTACTTATCCAGTCTATAATATCGTAAATGTCATTCCCTTCGTGTTCATAAGGTGCATAATTATTTAGGTCTGTCCTAATACCACGAGCATAAGCCACTACACCTACATAATTTTTGTCGGCAGATTTTTTTCCAAGAATAGCATCGCCAACACCCTGATAATAAGTTGTGTAAAAAAGTATAACAGGCAAGGGTTGTGTGTTTGTTTTTTTACGGACAATGATTGCAGAAATATCAATACCACTTCGTGTCGGGATTAACACACTATCCTGAATGATGTAAATACTGTCGGCTGGATTTGCTTGTTGAGCAAATGTTGCTGTAAAACCTGCTAATAAAATGAAAAGTATCCTAAAAAAAATTGCCATTCTGTTTTGTCTTTTTATGTCGGTTGAATTTCGCAGTATCGACTTTTTACGCTTGCCACTAACGTATTGCAAGCTGGCTTTCGTGCCGGTTTGCCGCGTTTTTATAAATGTACAAATGTCCAACGAGATGCCAAAATAAAAAGATGCCCGGCATGACGCCATTGCTTGCTGTTACCTGCTGGCCTTTGTGTCTGCATCGATCTTGTCTTTAGAACGGTAGTCTAGTGGCGAAAATGGCAGATAGGTTGGTAATTTATAAAGAAACATTTCTACATCAGCTTTCTCTCCTAATTTATAGGATTTAAAAGAGGTAATATTTTGGAAGTGGCTAATGTCATGTGCGAAATCAAACGTCAATACATAACCAAATGGAGGAAACGCTAATTCGGTTGCATTTATAATTCCAAGTCCTGGTTGTGATATTACTCCATGTTTAAAATACCTGTATTGTCCTTGATTATTTAGATAAGCAAATACGCGAAATTTGTCTGGTAAAATATTTGAATTTGGATCTTTCACAAATGATGCGAGTTCAGGATACTCTTCTAAATACCACTTATCGTTCATCGCAATAAACATTGAAATTATTTGCTTCAGAATTTTCAACGGCTCTTGCTGAAGCGCTACGTAATTAAAATAGTCAACTTTGTATTTGCTGATAATTTGAATGCCTGTCAGAACCCACTGCTCGTAAGCCTTTACGTAATTTTGTCCCAAAAAGCTGTTACAGTCTCGGCATAAGGAATAGTAGCCAATACCGCCCTGTAATATTTTCCCTTTTGGTTTGTACTCCAAAAAATTATCGATTTTTGTCCATTCGTCATGAGGAACAGAAACATGTCTTGTAGTTTTATTAAACGCAATGCGTGGTGGAACGTGCTCGTAACTAAGCTCTTTATCAACTCCGCAGATTCTGCAAGTTCCGAAATGTTTTTGGGACGATCTCATATCGATATATTACTGCACGAACAGCCGGTCTTTATTTTTTCTTTTTATGATATTTAGGTATTGTCTTTTTGGCTAGTTTCTTTTTTGCCTTACGTTCAGCTTTGGAGTCTTGTTTTAAAGTGCGGAACAAGTTTTCTAATTGTTTATAGTTAGGCCTTTCTTTCCATTTTTTCTTTGCGGCAATTTTAGCGCCTTCCTTAAAAACTTCTAGAAAATTATTTTTAATTTCTTCTTGATCATCTGAGGCGGTGATGGCCGCCATAAATTCCGCTGCTTTGTCCGAAGTCATTGAGTGTACAATTTCTTCTTCCGCGATCGCATCTGAAACTTGATTGTCAATTTTATTTCCTTTATAATAGGCTTGAATATATGAAATGAACTGATTTAAAGTTTTTTCGTCAGCAACAATTTCAAAAGTATCTTTCTCAAAATTTTGCAGTTCAATGGTTTTGGATTTTTCCGTCAACCGGTCCCGTATCTGTTTTGCTACGTATTTGATAACATCATAAACCAAATTTCCAGCAACTCCACTTAAAACTACTGCTGCTAACCACTGCAATTCATTTGCAGGATCAAGCAAAGAGTACATTGTGTGAACCTTTCCATCGTCCCGTACCTGCTTTTCATATTCTGTTCGATATTTGTAACCATATTGTGCTGCTCTTTGCGAATAATCCATTAAAAGATCGTAAAACTCTCTGTCAAGTGGAGCTTGGCAAGGTCGACATACCAATTCAGGATTGTCTTCGTTTATATGTCCGCATTCAAGGCAGAGAAATGTCATAATGCTTTTGTCCTTAGGCTTGCAGGTAACGTTTTGCAGCTACTTGCAGTTTTTTGCTATGTCAAGTTACGCATTTGAGCGTTAACACGCAAAAAATTGAAAGTAGGTGCTGTTAGCGGTGAGGTTTACGCACAAAACTACGTCTCGCTTACGCGTCCTCTTGTTATTTAAAGTATTCAAAATAAATGTTGTCCATTGTTTGAACCGAGTCGCTACTTTTTTCTTTCCAATTTTCTAAGGCAAGTAAGTCTGCAATGTTTGTTGTATCGTTGTTGCCGTTACCGTCACCGATTCCGTACCATTCAGGGGCGTACAAAATAAAGTCGCTTTTAAACGCTTTAAGGACGTCTTTGAAATAGTTGTGGTAATATTCTCTTGACTCTTTGGAAATTGACTTCTGAAAATTATGATTGTTAGCGAAAATAACCAAAGGTCCATAAAGACTAATTATGTCGTTGTAGATGTGCATGCGCACACCGTGATACTCGCCGAAAAAACATAATTTATTTGCAAAGAAAGTATCACTTATTTTCTCCCAGGTCGATTTTACGCCTGCTTCAAATTGGCCGCGAGCATTTTCGAGTCTGTCTTGTTTTTCGTGTAGCCGTTTTAAGTCCTCGGGGCCTTTAATAAAAGAGTAGTCGCGTCCTTCTTCGAGGTCAAGAACACCGCCTAAGATTTTTGATTCGTTTATTGGAATGCTATTTAATATGTCTAAATAGTCCTTGTCGGTCAGCTGCCTGTCGGATAAAAGTCCGTTTCGTCCGTATGCATTATTCCATATTGCCATTCTATTTGTTTTACCGAAGTGTCTGTCCGCAAACTTACCGCTAACGTTTGGCGAGCAAAAGTAGGCGGGCTTACGAAGCATCACCAGTCTTAACCGACCAAAGGTATTTTAAAGATACTTACTTTATTAGTGAGCCGCAAACTATTTTCGCGAAGCGGCATTTGTCTTGCGCGCGAACGATGACCGAGTCCGCCCGCTTACTTTTGCTTGCTGGTTATAACTAGTAGGGCGGCACACAGTTCGATACCTCCTGTTTTCAATTGGGCCATTTGTTTTTTGCTTCTGTCTCGAAGTCAAGACACAATTTTTTAAAGTCAGGGGTGTTTAAATTGTATTTGTCTTTAAAACCGTAAGAATGAAAAGTTGCATTGTAAATACTATCGTTGAAGTTTTGTCTAAGTTTTACCAAGTCCTTTGTGCTTTGGTAACAACGATGACTCAAATAATTATTAATGTTTCTCGAAATTGTCGAGTCGTTGAGATTTGTGTAATGCATTTTTACAGTTGTTATACCTTTCAGTTTTACAAGGATGCCTTTTTTGTTTTTGATCACCTGAACGCTGTCGTCTTTATAAGCAAGAATTAGATTCTTATTTTTTGGATTATTAGTCGGGGTAAGTTGTCGAGTCGGGAGGTACGCGAAGTATGCTCTGCTTTTTACATTAAAAACTTCAATTGTCGAGGAATTGTCTTTGATGATTAAATAGCATTCGAGAAATGGAAATTTTTGTCCGAAGTAGATGCCTTTGTCAAGAGGAGTTTGTCCGAAGATGCAGGTCGTTAAAAGCGAAAATATGATAGTCGTTAATTTCAAATGTCTTTTTTTACCGAGGTCTGTCCGCCCTATTAGTTATAACTACTCGCTAAGCGCCATAAAACCGGTTGCAAATATTTACAAACGTTTATAATCGCTTTCGCTTAACAAATTTAACAAAATCTCCTTAATAACCAGTCGATTAGCTTTTTAAAAAATTACCATTCTTTTATGGAATTATTCTTTTGCCTGCATCTAAATATAAAACAACACTATGAAACTCTCCATTAACGAACCCTGCCACGAGAACTGGGATAAAATGACACCCAACGATAAAGGTGCTTTTTGCCTGTCTTGCCAAAAAAATGTAGTTGATTTTAGCAGCAAGACACTTACCCAAATTAAAGACTTTTTTAAGAAAAAAAACGGTAACGAATCTGTTTGCGGCCGTTTTGAAGAAGGCCAGTTAGAGGCATTGACCTTTGATGATTTCTTTCAAAAATTTATGCAATGGAAATATTTTCAAAAGGCAGCGTTGATCGTATTCTTTGTTTTTGGTTTTAGTTTATTTGCCGGCGCACAAACCGGCCCAAAACACCGGCCAAAATTAATGGGCGCAGTGGCTTACATACCTGAAGACACAACTAAAAAAGTATGTAAAAAAGATACAACAGAAGTACACATGATAAAAGGTAAAATAAAGGTTCAACCTAAAGGCGATCAAAAAAAACCAAAAGCTAAAAGGCATATGGATGAGCCTTTAACAAAAGATAAAAACGCCAAATAATTTTGTAAATTAGATACTATTAAATAATTGCATATGAAAATTTCAATTAACGAACCCTGCCACGAGAACTGGGATAAAATGTCGCCAAACGATAAAGGTGCTTTTTGTTTATCCTGTCAAAAAAATGTTGTCGACTTTAGCAACAAGACCGTTTCACAAATAAAAGATTTTTTCAGAAAGAAAACCGATACAGAATCTGTTTGTGGTCGTTTTGAAGAAGATCAATTAACAGAAATGAGTTTTGATCATTTTTTTGAGCAATTCAGATCGTGGAAATATTTTCAGAAGTTTGCTTTAATTGCTTTTTTTGTTTTTGGCTTTAATTTATTTACAAGCGCGCAAACAGGCAGTGGTACCAGACATGTAAAAATGGGCAAGGTGGCTTATGTACCAGCCGATACTACAAAGAAATGTACTAAAGATACTTTAAGCAAAGCGCCAATTAAAGGTAGGGCATCAACCACAAAAACAAAACAACCAAAAAAGAAAAAAGAGCCAGCACATATGCTTATGGGCGAGGCTGTAATGGAAGATAAGAATACTAAATAATTTATTATGAAAATTTCGATCAACGAACCCTGCCATGAAGATTGGGATAAGATGACACCTAATGATAAAGGTGCATTTTGTTTAGCCTGTCAAAAAACAGTGGTTGATTTTAGTAAACAGACCATTGATGAAATTAAAACTTTTTTTGTTCAGAAACCTGTAACGGAAAGTGTATGCGGAAGATTCAGGGAAAAACAATTGCACGAATTAAGTTTTGACGAATTCATAAATGAATTTATGAGTTGGAAATTTTTAAAACGTGCCGCGGTAATTTGTTTTTTAGTGTTGGGTACTACTTTGTTCAGTAGTTGTTCTACAGAAGAGAAAAAACAATACGAAGAACATACTGCAGGCGTTGTTGCAATTGACACAACATTCAAGTCGCTTTCGGTAGATACTGTTTGTAGCGATCCACCAAAGCTCATCAAAGACACACTAAAGACAAAAAAAGCTACAAAAGAAACTAAGAAACAAAAAGAAAAACCGCAACCTGTAGAAATTCATATGAAAGGCGATGTTGCCGTTAATTAAAAAAAAACGCAGATAAAAATTACAATAAAAAAAGCCTGTCACGAAAACTCGAATAACATGGCGCCAATAATAAGGGCGCCTTTTGTTTGTCCCTTAAAATTTTAAAAGGCTGACTCATTTTGTGCACTTGCTTCAAACAGCTGGCCTAAATATGCTTGCATATTTTTCCTGTGTCAAAAGTGAGAAAAAAATATTTTAGATTTTATTTAATGAAGTTTCCCTGCTGGTCAAAGAGAAGGTCTTTATTATCTATTTCTACTTCGTATTTTACGTTGCCTTCCGCATCAACAATTTTTTCAACTTCTTTTATTTTTTTACCACTATGATTTTTTTCTAAGTAATCGCTTACCGCTTTTGGTAATTCACCAATAGCAATTTCGGTCTCAGTTTCAATTAACGTACCATCTGCATTAAAGGTGGCTGATGCTTCTGTTTTATTAAGATCAAAATCAACTTCATAAGTACCATCTTTTTCTTTTTCCCAACTTTTAGCTTTAACGCCGCTAAAGTTCGTATTAAAAGCATCAATAACCGTTTTAGGAACTTCTGATTCTTTCGTTTTTTGCGAGAAAAGATTGCTTACTAAAAATAAAAGTAGAGCTGTAACGATCGTTGTTTTCATGTTAGTTTTGTATATTGATTTTGTATCTTAAAGTTATTAAAAGAAAAGCAGAAACACAAAAAACAAGAGTATGCTTTATCCTTTTAAAAGGATTGATCAGACTAGCTGTAGTTTTTTATCATCTTCTCTAAGATGTCAATAGCACTTTTGCTAATAACAGTACCGGGACCAAAAATAAAGGATACGCCTGCTTTAAATAAAAAATCATAATCTTGTTGTGGAATAACGCCACCGGCAACAACCATAATATCCTGGCGTCCGTATTTTTTAAGCTCGGCAATAACCTGTGGTACTAAGGTTTTGTGCCCTGCCGCTAAACTAGAAACGCCTAAAATATGTACATCATTTTCAACTGCTTGTTTTGCAGCTTCAGCAGGTGTTTGAAATAAAGGACCAATATCTACGTCAAAACCCATATCAGCAAAACTGGTAGCAATAACTTTTGCACCACGGTCATGTCCATCTTGTCCCATTTTTGCAACCATAATACGTGGACGTCTTCCGTCGATAGCAGCAAATTTATCTGCTAATTCTTTTGCGGTAGAAAAATCTTTATCCATTTTTATTTCTTTACTATAAACGCCAGCTATTGATTTTATTTGCGCTTTATATCTTCCAAAAACTTTTTCTAATGCAGTAGAGATCTCTCCTAAAGTACATCTGCACTCAGCTGCGTTAATGGCCAGTTCCAATAAATTTCCTTTTCCCGTTTGTGCGGCTTCAGTTAAAGCGTTCAATGCCTTTTCAACTTTAGAATTATCGCGTTCTGCTTTTAATTTTTTTAAACGTTCAATTTGTTGGGTGCGAACTTTTGTGTTATCTACATCTAACACTTCAATGAGCGTGTCATCATTTACTTTAAATCTATTTACACCAACGATAATATCTTTTCCACCGTCAATACGCGCTTGTTTACGTGCAGCGGCTTCTTCAATGCGCATTTTAGGGATACCTGTTTCAATAGCTTTTGCCATACCACCTAATTTTTCAACTTCTTCAATTAAAGCCCAGGCCTTATGCGCAATTTCATGCGTTAATTTTTCTACATGATAACTGCCACCCCACGGATCTACTACTTTACAAATATTGGTCTCGTGTTGTAATACTAATTGAGTATTACGTGCAATACGCGCGCTAAAATCAGTAGGTAAAGCAATTGCTTCGTCTAATGCGTTTGTGTGCAGACTTTGTGTATGTCCCATTGCTGCTGCCAATGCTTCAACACAAGTGCGTGTAACATTGTTGTATGGGTCCTGTTCTGTTAAACTCCAGCCGCTTGTTTGGCAGTGAGTTCTTAAAGCAAGAGATTTTTTATTTTTAGGGTTGAACTGTTTTACAATTTTTGCCCACAACATTCTTGCGGCACGCATTTTAGCGATCTCCATATAATGGTTCATGCCTATTGCCCAGAAAAAAGATAAGCGTGGTGCAAAAGAATCTATATCTAATCCTGAATTAATTCCGGTACGCAAATATTCCAATCCATCCGCTAAAGTATAGGCCAGTTCTATATCCGCGGTGGCACCAGCTTCCTGCATGTGGTACCCGCTAATGGAAATAGAATTGAATTTTGGCATATTCTTAGAAGTGAATTCAAAAATATCAGCAATAATTTTCATGCTTGGTCCTGGTGGATAGATATAAGTGTTACGCACCATGAACTCTTTTAAAATATCATTTTGAATAGTACCGGTTAATTTATCCATGCTAACGCCTTGCTCTTTGGCGGCAACAATATAAAATGCAAGAATTGGTAAAACCGCACCATTCATGGTCATCGATACGCTCATTTCATCTAACGGAATACTGTCAAACAAAATTTTCATATCTAAAATACTGTCAATGGCAACACCTGCTTTTCCAACATCACCTTCTACGCGTTCGTTATCACTATCGTAACCACGGTGTGTTGCAAGATCAAAGGCAACTGATAAACCTTTTTGTCCGGCTGCTAAATTGCGTTTGTAAAATGCATTGCTGTCTTCGGCTGTACTAAATCCGGCATACTGACGAATGGTCCACGGGTTTTTAATGTACATGCTGGAGTAAGGGCCCCGTAAATATGGCGGCAAGCCGGCAGCATAACTTAAATGCTCGAGGTTTTTAAGATCGTTAGAAGTATAATTTCCTTCTATCTCAATTTGTTCGGCAGTAAGAAATGTTTCTTCTTTAGGAAAATTAGTTTCTCCTTTTGAAGTATAGGTAATATCGTCGAGAGCTTTGCGCATTAATTAAAAAAGTTTTCGAGTTCAAAATTCAATACTGCATTGTTAATTGGCAGTTGTTTTAATTTTTCCAGTTTTTGTTTTGATAACGTGATCTTCTCTTTTTCGTTCCTGAATTTATTTACACCAATGGCTAATTGTTTGGAGCTTTTAAATAACTCGTTACGTTGGTCGGATTGTATTTTTATTTCGGTAGAAAAAATATTTTTTTCTATACATTTAAAATAACCACCTTCTTTTTCAAAACGTTTAAAGGTCTCTAGAGCTTTAGCAGCAATAGCATCGGTAATACTTTCAATGTAATAAGATCCGCAACCTATATCAGCCATTTTATCTAAATAACTTTCGTCCTTTAAAATTAATTGCTGATTGATGGCCATGCGGGATGAAAGTTTTTTGTTCTCTGTAAATAAAGTATCAAATTCTGTAACTATCAATTCGGTACAGCCACCGGCAACAGCGCCCATTGCTTCAACCGTTGTGCGTAATAAATTGGTGTATTTATCTGAAACCGATTTGTTGGTTAAACTTGTTTCAACAATTAAATGGAGATCATTCTTTAATTTGTATTCTGTTCTTAAAACAGTCCATAGCCTTCTGATGGCACGTAGTTTAGCGATCTGTAAAAAATAATCGGAATTAACCCCGGTTTTAATTACAAAACTGGCAGAAGATCTTATTTCGGATTGAAGATATTCGTTTAAAGCAGATAAAATAATTGCAACTTCATAATAAGCCAAACAATTTTGGTTATGAAAAGCTAACGCATCTACACTTATTGTTTTTATATTTTTATAAGATTCAAAAAGCGAAATTACTTTTTGCCAGTTCTTAAGCTCTGTTTCGTTCTTTAAATTTTCAGGGATCAAAGAACAGTTGAGTTCATTTAAATTATAGGTTTGCTCTAAATATTTTTTTAATTCTGTAGCAGTAACTTCATTTACAATAAATGTTGATTGAATATAATTAAGCTGAATGCCTTTTAAAGCAATAGAAAAATCAACATCTTTACAGTGTACAGAAATAGAACTTGCTCCACGGTTAAGATCTGCCGTAAGTTGATCGTTTAGTTCTTTAGAGTTTAAATTTTCTTTGTGTACACAAATTTCCCAATTAACATGTGTAAAAGCGGGCTCATAATTTTGCTTAAGATCTTCTTTGGTATAAAAAGGTTGTATGTTAACACCGTTCTCATTTTTCCAGATAAGGTCTTCATACGGTTCTCCTTTAAGATCTTTAGTTAACTGATCTTTCCAATCAGCAGCGCTGGTTGCAGGGAATTCGGGAAATAACTTTTGCATACTGTTTTATTTAAAAGATCTGGCTAACCTCTTTTTTTACATATTCAAGTGCCACATCGTTAGGCATTTTTTTATCAATGTTGGCGGTAATATTAAGTACCATCATGGCCAATTCGTTGCTGCTGTTATCGTGAGCCACTTTTGTAGCAGAAATATTAATGAGTTTTATTATTTCTTCTTTAGCCGTTTTAACCAATTCCCAGGCGTTATGGCTTACATAAATTTGTTGTGATAAATTGTGTTCGTATTCGCTTTTGATGGTCTTTACCAATTCTACATGTAATTGTTGCACCGTCATACCATGTTTATTTACCCTAACTACCAATGTATTTGGATGGATCCTCTCCAAAAAAATAACAATGCGTTCGTAAGCTTGTATTTTTATTGGAGTAATAGAGGCCTGGGCGTTTTTTTTAAGCTCCGATTCTCTTCTTTTTTGTTCGTTATCTAAAAAACGATGAACCGTAAAAAATGCAGCGGCAAATACCGCGGCGGCAGGTAAAATTATCTTTAAAATTTCAATAAGTCCTTCCATAAATCTGTGTTTGTTTGCTACTAATATCGGTTTTTTTGGTTAATTTTCTGTTTAAATAATTAGATTTTTTTAGGTTATTTTAGTACCTGCTTATGGAATTTTAGAGTTATAAGCATCTAAATTTAAAAAGATACACTATGTTGTTTAAAAAATCGCTAAGTTTTGCTGTAATTATGCTTGCTTCGGCAGCATTAGGAATAGGTTTATTTTACAAATTTTCACCAAAAAAAGACATGATTTTATTTAATAAAGGGGATTCTTACCCTAAATTATGGAAAAGCGTAGATAGTTGCCAAAATAAAGGTTTAACAGAGAGCGCTTTAAAAATTGTAGAGGCTATTTATGAAAAAGCCAAAACCGAGAACAATTCGGCCCAGTTTGTAAAAGCTGTTTTACACCGTATGAAGTTTGAAAGCTATAAAGAAGAATTTTCTTTAGAAAAATCGATCTTTAAATTAAGGGATGAGGCTAAAGCTGCAAAATATCCAATTAAACCTGTTCTTCATAGTATTTTGGCCGATGCTTTCTGGCAATATTTTCAAAATAACCGTTGGAAATTTTATAACCGCACCACAACGGTTGGTTTTAAGAACGATGATATTGAAACATGGGACCTTAAAACAATTACCAATGCCGTTATTGTTAACTATAAAGCATCATTAGAAAATACGGATAGTTTAAAAAGGACAAAAATTGATATTTATGATGACGTTTTAAACAAAGGTACACAAGAGTGTCGCCAATGGCGACCAACCTTATATGATTTTTTAGCGCACCGCGCGCTTTCTTTTTTTATGAGTACTGAGCCGGATGTTTCAAGGCCAGCTGCTCAATTTAATGTCAATAGCGAAGAAATGATAAAACCATTTTCTGAGTTTGTAGATGTTAAGATCACAAATCCTTCCGATTCTTTAGAGATAAAATATTACGCCTTAAAATTAATGCAGGATCTTACTTTATTTCATGAAAAAGATACAAATCCAAACGCTTTAATTGATGTAGAATTGTTACGTTTGGATTATGTACATAATAATTCGCAAAACCCAAAGAACGATACTTTATATTTTAATTCTTTAAAATCAATTCAGGATAAATTCTCTAAAAATTCACGCGTTACAGAGGTGGATTATAGGATGGCAGTATGGCACAATACCAAAGCAGCAGGATACAGGCCTCTTGAAAATGATGATTTTAAATGGTATAAAAAAACAGCAGTAGAAATATGTACAGGCGCAATTGCAAAATTCCCAAAATCGTATGGCGCTTTACAGTGTAAAAATCTTATTTACACTATTAATACAAAATCTTATAATCTGGTTATTGAAGAAGTAACAGAACCAAAAAAAACTTTCAGGGCTTTGGTAACATCTCAAAATGTAAATAAAGTATATTACAAAATCGTAAAAACAAGCAGTCAGGAATTGAGAACTCTTTTCCGTAAAAAATATGGTAAAGAGTTGTATGAGAAATTTTTGACTTTTACAACTGTAAAAACCTTTACTCAGGACATTACCGACGATGGCGATTTCCAATCGCATAATACTGAGATAACATTACCAGAATTGGAATCCGGTTACTATGTTATTTTAAGTTCGTTGAACGAGAATTTTAATTATGAAAATAATTTATCTGCCTATGCTACCTGCATTGTTTCTGATATTGCTTCAAAAGAAAGGCGCCGTGATGATGGTTCTTACGATTTTTATGCTTTACATCGTCAAACCGGCGAACCATTAAAAAATATTACAGCCCAACTTTGGTACGAACATTATGATTATAAAGAGCGTGATTACGTTATTAAAAAAGGTCCTGCTTATAAAACAGACGATAAAGGATTTTTAAATGTGAGTAACAATTCTGCAAATGAAAGACAATTTTATGTTGAGTTCATAAATGGAGCAGATAATTATTATAATACTAACAGTTATTATACTTACAAACCTTATAAAGATAACGCAACGCGAATTAGCTCATTTATATTTACAGATAGGGCAATTTATCGTCCGGGACAAACCGTTTATTTTAAAGGGATACTTATAGAAAGTACTGCCGGAAAAAATCAACATCTTAAAACAAAATACCCTGTAACGGTTACATTTTACGATGTAAATTATCAAAAAGTTGGTTCGGTAGATCTAACTACCAACGAGTTTGGAACTATGAATGGTTCATTCATTGCGCCGCAAGGCGGCTTGAACGGGCAAATGAGTATTACTGATGGTCATAGCAGTATGTATATTTCTGTTGAAGATTACAAACGTCCTAAATTTGAAACACAATTTAATCCGGTAAAAGGAAGTTACAGGATAAACGACGAGGTAACGGTTAGCGGCTTTGCTAAGGCGTATGCAGGTAATGTTATTGATGGCGCGCAGGTAAAATACCGTGTTGTGCGAAGAATAAATTATCCATATTGGTATTGGTGGTACCGCCCATATGGTAACAGAGGATCTTCTGAAGTGGAGATCACAAATGGTGAAACGGTTACAAACGATACAGGCGCATACATTATTAAGTTTAAAGCCTTGCCGGATGAATCGGTTAATAAAAAAAGTTATGCTACGTATAGTTATGAGATCAGCGCTGATGTTACAGATATCAACGGAGAGTCGCATAGTACAAGTTCTTATGTTACGGTTGGCTACCAGGCCTTGCAATTAAGTGTGTCGAGTGAAGAAGTTATAGAACAAAGCAATATAAAACCTATTCGAATAAACACAAATAATTTAAATGGTGTAGCCGAAGCAACAAAAGGTTCGTTTGCAGTTTATAAATTAAAACAGCCTAACAAACCTTTCCGCAGCAGATTGTGGACGCAACCGGATAGGCATGTTCTAAACAAAGAAGAGTATTATAAAACTTTCCCATATGATCTTTATGCTGACGAAACAAATAAATATAAATGGGAAAAAGATACTAAAGTAATTGATAAAACTTTTGATACAGGTACTAAAACAGAATACGACCTGGCATCAGAAATAAAAAATTTAAAAGCCGGAACCTATATTATTGAGGCCAATTGTAAAGATAAATTTGGCGAAGAGATAAAAGCGTTTTGTTATGTGACTGTATTTAATAAGAATGGTACAGATATGCCGGAGCTTGTACCGGAGTGGTATTACATTAATAAAACTACAGCAGAGCCAGGCGAAACAATTTCTTTTATTTATAACTCAGCTTATCCAAATACAAATTTTATGTACGAGGTAGAGCGTCAGGGTCAATTGCTTTCATCAAAAGTATTGCCTTTAAGCATGAAGTCGAATGACATACAAGTTGAAGAAGAAGACAGGGGAAATTTTGCCGTGCATTGTTCTTATATAAGAAACAACCGTTTTTATTCTAACAACCAAATAGTTTATGTTCCTTACACAAATAAAGAACTCGACATTCAATTTGAAACATTCAGGAATAAACTATTGCCTGGGCAGGCCGAAGAATGGAAATTAATTATAAAAGACAAAAAAGGAGAGAAAGCTGCTGCAGAAATGGTAGCGAGTATGTACGACGCTTCATTAGATGCTTTTAGGCCAAACTATTGGTCATTCAGTGTCTTTCAAAGCTATTATTCTCATTTGCAATGGATGGCAAATACCGACAAACAAACCAACTCCACAGAATTAAATAATTTATACCATCCCTACGAAAGTTTACCGTATCGCTATTACGATCATTTAAATTATTATGGCCTTTCTTTTTATTATAACCGGTATTACAGAGGTGGTTACGATTATGAGGAGGATTATGCAGTCTCAGAAACTACAGCAATGCCTTCAGTAGCTGCAGATGAAAGAGATAATGCACCAAGAAAATCTCTTGAGAAAAATAAGTCTGCTAAAAAAGACGGTAACATGCCTAAGGAAGAAGCAGAACAAAAAGCTGTTGGTGGGGTAAGTCAGGATGATGCCATTACAACAACAAAAACGCCGGTAAGTGGTGAAGGGAAAGAAAAAGATAAAAGAGGGGGAGATGAATTGGGTAATGTAAAAGCACGTTCTAATTTTAATGAAACAGCTTTCTTTTATCCTGAACTTCAAACGAACGAAAAAGGAGAGATCATTATTAAATTTACTGTTCCTGAAAGTTTGACGAAATGGAAAGTAATGGGATTAGCGCATACAAAGGATCTTAAGGCGGGTCAGTTTCAAAAAGAAGTGATCACGCAAAAAGAATTAATGATCCAGCCAAACGTACCGCGCTTTTTCAGAGAGGGAGATAAAATGACCTTTATTGCCAAGATCGCGAATTTATCAGATAAAGAATTGTCAGGTAATGCGGAATTGAAATTATTTGATGCATTAACTGAGCAAGAGATCTCTACCAAAATAATTGAAGCAGTATCAGGGCCATTTCCTACAATTGGTTCGCGTACATTCTCCGTTAAAAAAGGTTTAAGTACTACTATCGAATGGAATTTAAATATTCCGGAAGGTTATTCGGCCATTAAATATAAGATCGTTGCTAAGGCTGGTAATTTTTCTGATGGCGAAGAGCAGGCGGTACCAGTGTTAACGAACAGGATGTTGGTAACAGAAAGTATGCCAATGCCAATTCGCAGTAACCAAACCAAAGAATTTAATTTTACTAAATTCATTAATCAGAATAATAATTCTACCACTTTAAAAAACCACGCTTACACTGTAGAGTTCACAGCAAACCCGGCATGGTATGCTGTACAGGCGCTTCCGTATTTGATGGAATATCCATATGAGTGTGCTGAACAAACTTTTGCGCGTTATTACGCAAATAGTTTGGCAACATACGTGGTAAATTCTAAACCAAAAATTAAATCCATTTTTGAAGCATGGAAAACCTCTAGTCCGGATGCATTCTTATCAAATCTTGAAAAGAACCAGGAATTAAAAGCGGTAGTGTTGGAAGAAACACCATGGGTGTTACAATCTAAAAGCGAGAGCGAAAATAAAAAACGTGTTGGCTTGTTATTCGACCTTAATAAAATGAGCAACGAAACAAACAGCGCGCTTAAAAAATTAATGAAGAAACAAACATCTAATGGTGGATTTATGTGGTTTGACGGAATGCCTGATGATTGGTATATCACACAACATATTACCTGTGGTTTTGGTCACTTAAATAATTTAGGTGTAGTTAAAGTGCGCGAAAACTCGGATGTATGGAATATGTTATATAAGGCTGTTAAGTATTGTGATAACAGAATGCGTGAAGAGTATGAAACAATGAAGAAGTACAATCCAAAATACAAGACCGAAAATCATTTGAGTTATAATGCTATTCAATATTTATACATGCGTAGTTTTTATAAGGATATTGACCGTGATAAACGCAACGTAGAATATTTTGAATATTATAAAGCGCAGGAACAAAAATACTGGCTGGATAATGGCAGATTTATGCAAGGTATGATCGCTTTAAGTTTGAATAGATTTGGCGATGTTAAAACACCAAAAGATATATTAAAATCTTTAAAGGAGAACAGTATTAATAGCGAAGAGATGGGCATGTACTGGAAAGAGAACTATGGTTATTACTGGTACGAAGCGCCGATCGAAATGCAAGCCTTAATGATAGAAGCTTTTGATGAAGTGAATAATGATACAAAAGCGGTTGATGATCTTAAGACCTGGTTGATAAAAAGCAAACAAACACAACACTGGGGAACCACACGTGCAACAACGGAAGCGGTGTATGCTTTATTATTAAAAGGAACAGATTGGTTAGCTACAGAACCAAATGTAGAGATAACGGTTGGTGACATGAAGCTGGATCCGAAAAATGATAAATCGTTGAATGCAGAACCGGGCACGGGTTATTTTAAAAAGACCTGGAGTGGAAGTGACATTAAACCTACAAGCATGGGTAAGGTAAAAGTAGTGAAGAAAGATGTTGGTGTAAGTTATGGCGCAGTTTACTGGCAGTATTTTGAACAGCTGGATAAAATTACGCCACACGAAACGCCGCTTAAATTGAAGAAACAATTATTTCTGCAAAAAAATACAGCAAGCGGTATTGTGATCGAACCAATAAGCAGCACTACCAAATTAAAACCGGGTGATAAGATAAAAGTAAGAATTGAATTGCGGGTGGACAGGGATATGAACTATGTGCACATGAAAGATATGCGTGCCGCAGGTTTTGAACCTACCAACGTATTTAGTGGTTACAGATACCAGGATGGTTTAGGTTATTACGAAAGTACAAGAGATGCTGCAACAAATTTCTTCTTCTCATACTTAAATAAAGGTACTTATGTATTTGAGTATCCTTTAGTGGTAAATCATTACGGTGATTTTAGTAATGGGGTTACAACTATACAATGTATGTATGCGCCAGAGTTTACAAGCCATAGTGAAGGAATTAGAGTTAAGGTAACTAAGTAAAATTTTGGTTAATTTAAAAAGCCTCACTTAGTAAGTGGGGCTTTTTTATTTTCCATAAATATTCAAGGGGGTGCGTTTTCTACGTTTATATTATTTATGTGTCGATTGTTGACCAACTTTTTTTTATTCTAATAGAAAAACACTTGGCATAAAAATTTCTTGTACACACCGTAAATTTAAAAAATCAGAAATCATGAAAAAAATAATTTTAATGATCATTGCAGTATTTAGCATAGAAATGGCAACTGCTCAAACCAATACGGCCACGCCGGATAACACTATGGGTGTACAAACTCCAAGCTTAATTTCAAACCATTTTGGTATCGATTACCCAAATAACAACGCAATCTGGTATCAGGATGGTTCTAATTACAGGGCAGAGTATATAGATAGTAAAACTAATTTGGGCAGATCCGTTACTTACAATAAAAATGGTGTTCGTATTGGTACAGAAGAACAATTATCCAGCGGTAGCTTTCCTTCTGGTATAAGTGATTATTATACAAAAAAATATCCGAATGAAACCGATTATCAGGTTTGGTCAAGTAACGATGGACTGGGTAATATAACTTATTACACCAACCGTAAATCTGAAACTTTATGGTTTGATAAAACGGGGAAGTATAAAACTAAAACTAAAAAGAAGACTTATAAAACTCCAACCAAAAAATAATTTTGAAGATTATTTAAAAAGCCCTGCTAAGATTTAGTGGGGCTTTTTTGTTATTGTTTTTCCCGATAATATTTCCGAAAAATATTTTCTGGGACTTTATGCGGATTTATTTCCCCTGATTTTAGTACGATTCCCCTAATTAGGTGTACTCTTAGAACAATTTGGGATTTTTTAAACAGGCATTTGGTTTGCTTATATATAGGAAAAACAAAAACTATGAAAAAAAGTATTTTACCAATTTTAGCTGCTTTAGCTATGATGGCATCTTGTGGTCCAAGTCGTGAAGATCTCGCGAAAAGACAAGAAGAAATGAAAGATTCAATTCAATCTATGAATGATCAAATAAAAGATGAGCTTGACTCAAGAATGAAAGCTATGCAAGATTCTATTACCGAATCTGCAAAACAGACAAACGAAAACATGCAAAATCAGGTTGATCAGGTTAAAGATCAGTTAGAGCAAAAATCCGATCAGGCAGAAAAAAATGCTGACGCTACTAAAAAGGAATTGGACAAACTAAAAAAAGAGCAAAAGAAAAAAGAAGATGCTAAAAAAGCTGAGAACGTTAGTGCTGGAACAGGTAAAGGCGGATAGTATAAAACAAACAAATAAATATAACCTCAATAAAAACTAAAAAAACAAAATGAAAAATTCGAAAACTATTTTAATGGGCTTAGCGTTAACAGGCGCAATTTTCTTTAGTGCTTGTAAGAAAGATAAAATTGAGCCAGAAGCAGACACAACAGCTCCAACAGTTACAATTACAGGTGGCGATCAATATGTTGATCTTCATGCAGCTTATACAGAGCAAGGTGCTACAGCAACCGATAATAAAGATGGCAACCTTACAACAAGCATTAGTGCAAGCGGTTCGGTTGATGTGCACAATGCCGGTATCTATACAATTACTTACAGCGTTTACGATGCTGCAGGAAATTTAGGGATAGCAACAAGAAATGTTTATGTAAGACATACAGCTAACACTATCGCTGCTAGTTATTCTATAAAAGATACTTGTCCGAATATGGCCCCTACTTTTTATACTGACGTTTTAACAGCTTCGTCATCTACAAAAGTATTAACTACGCAATTTGCAAATTATATTAATGGCACTGTAAATTTTGATATTTCAGGAAGCACGGGTTCTATTATTGTAGTTCCTTCTCAAACAGTTACCTGCGGTCTTCCTGCAGCGCCACGTGCTTTTACAGGTACAGGCAGTATAAGTGCTAATGGCAAAAAAATGACTATCACTTATACCGAAGTTAATACTGCGAATAGTACTTCGATCACGTGTACGGGTATCTATACAAAACCATAATTATTTGACCCTTAACGACAATATTAAAGCCCTGCTAGATCTAGCAGGGCTTTTTTTTTAACAAAGTCGTCTGAAAAACAACTCTTTTTTTTACTATCTTTAATCGTTTTCGACCTAAAAATATTTAAAATGAATAAAATTTTATACAGTATATTTTTTCTTACCCTTATTTTCTCTGCTTTGGCACAGAACAAAATAAAACCTTTTGAACTGGATTATACCGGCAAAAAGATCGACAATGGACTTTACAATAGCATTAAATATTTAGATTCACGCGAGGATACTTCTAACATGGGTATTGTTAGGATAGGCGCTTTAAATAAAGAAGCACTTGTTACAACCAATGGCAATTTTTCAGTTCAACTAAACGATCTTTTAAAAAAAATAAATGGAGTGGATGCGCAGCAAAATGAAGTGCTGTTTCAATTACGTCGCCTGAAATTTGTTGAAAAAGAAGAGGAAGAAGGAAGTAAGGAACATGGTTATTGTTTTTTTAGAGCTAGTTTGTATGCCAACAAAGACAATGCTTACCAGTTGATCTCATCTATCGATACGTTTATTGTTGTAGTAGAATCGGGAGACATAACTAACCTGATATTGGAAGAGGCAAATAATGCTATTGTTTATTTTTTATCAAATGCTTTAAAAAAACAATCCACCATTGGTTCAATTTTAACATGGAATGAGATCACGAAAATTGATAGCGTTGAAAAAATAAAAATAAAATTGTACAATGTTGAGAAGTATACAGACGGTGTTTACAAGACCTTTATGGCTTTTAAGGCACAGATCCCCGATTACAGCTTGTTCTCAATAACCTTTGAGGATGGCGAGATCACCGAAATAAAAGCAAAGAATAGAAAAGGAAAAGTTAGAAGGATAAGAAAAGATAATGTTTATGCTATTGTTAATAATGGCAAACCTTTTATCTCAGCGCAATTTGGTTATTATCCACTGGTAAAAAATAATAACGATTTTTATTTTATTGGAGATGATAAATTACATTTTATAAAAGGTCAAATAGCAAAAAGCACTTCCATTTTTGATACCACTGATTATTTATATACACCGATTCCCATTACTTCATATGAGATCAAGATCGATCACGTGAATGGTAAATTTATGCGCGTGAGGGAATTAAAGAAGTAACTCTTACGCTTTTATTGCCCAACGCAACTTGGCTGACTTTGCCCGCGGATTAGAAATACATTCTTCTGCCGAAGCACGAATAGGGTCGGGAGCAACTTCACTAAAAATACCATCGCGAAATAAACTTTGAAATGCTTTTTTTACCCGTCGGTCCTCACCTGAATGAAAGGAGAGTATCGCCACACGTCCTCCTTCAGCAAGGGTATCGGGCAGTTTTTCTAAAAATTTATCCAACACACCAAACTCATCGTTCACTTCAATACGCAATGCCTGAAAAGAACGTTGACAGGATTTTTTAATTAATTCTTTACTTGTATTTTGTGGCAGGAAGTCTAATGCTTCTGCAATTATCTTTTGCAATTGTGTGGTGGTCTCAATTATCCTTCCTTTTTCGATGCCTGAAACAATGGCTTCCGCAATTTCTTCTGCATAAATTTCGTCAGAGTTTACCATCAGTATTTCTTCCAGTTCTTCGCGCGAAATATTTTTTAAAAGTTGCGCGGCCGACTTTCCGCTTTTAGGATTAAGTCTTAGGTCCAACGGACCTTCTACTTTAAATGAAAAACCTCTTTCAGGATTATCTATCTGCATAGAAGAAACACCAAGATCGGCCAATACAAAATTTAGCGGACCGGCCTCTAAAGCAATTTGATCTATTCCGGAAAAATTCATTTTTTTGATCGTTAAAATTTCAGGTCCGTAACCTAAAGCGGTTAAACGTTCTTTTGTTCTCGGTAATTCAAAAGGGTCTACGTCGGTGGCGTATAAATGTCCGCCGGGCGTTAAGCATTTTAAGATCTCTAAACTATGACCACCATAACCTAAAGTAGCATCCAGGCCAATTTGCCCTGGTGTTATCTTTAAGAACTCCATTATTTCGGTAACACAAATAGAACGGTGCATGCCTGCAGGTGTGCGGCCCTGTTGCATTACCTTTTCAATATCTTCGGCATATTGCTCAGGTTGTAGCTCTTTGTATTTTTCTTTAAACGATTTTGGGTGCGTGCCTTTGTATCTTATACGGCGCTTTGGCTTTTCATCATCCATAGCGTAAAGCTAGTGAATTTTAGATGTTATATCTGGGAAAGATAAAATTGTCTAAACATTAAAAAACGTTTAACGAGAGACAACCCTTATATTGTTTCAACTGATGTAGAGAATAGTAGACCCTTTCGGGTAGATTTAACACAAATGATCTAGAAAAGATTTGAATAAATATGAAAAAATAGTGTTTGAGTTAGAGTTTTTTTTAAATTTGTTTAAATATTAACTAAAAACATAAACCTATGAAACTAAAAACATTACTATCAGCGGCACTTTTGTTAGTTACAACAATTGCAAGTGCATTTACAATTGACTATTACAATAAAGATTCGCAAAAGTACACCATGGAAGTTAAATCTAATGGATCAACTCAAAAAGTTGAATTTTCTGCATCTACATCAGGCGCTACTTCAATTCAAACAAGTGCATCAGAAGTTGAAATAAAAACTGCCTGTGGTTGGGTAAAAGTAAAAAACGGCGCAAAAATCACTATAAAAGACGGTTGCATTAAAATCGGATAATTTTAAATTATTAAATAAAAAAAAGCCCTGTGAAAACAGGGCTTTTTTTGTAATTTATTTTTTGATCTTACATCTGTGCATCTAGCTTAGAAGCTAATGCAGATTTCGGTACAACACCAACTTGTTTGTCTACCACCTCGCCATTTTTAAAATATAAAAGGGTAGGTATATTTCTGATACCGTATTTTGAGCTAATGCCTGAGTTTAAATCAACATTTACTTTTCCTACAATGGCTTTGCCTTCGTATTCCTTTGCTAATTCTTCAACAACAGGACCAACCATGCGGCAAGGGCCACACCATTCTGCCCAAAAATCTATTAATACCGGTTTGCTACTTTTCAATACCAGTTCTTCAAAGTTTGCGTCTGTAATTTCTAATGCCATAATTTTATTTTTTAATGATTAAATTTTCTAAGTCTAAGTTACATGTTTGTCTTTGATCTTTTATCATTGATCATTGATCTTTTTTCCAAATTAACTAACAATAACATTGTTCTTTTTATGTAAATAAAATCCGACACCAACTGTAATTAACAATAGTATAGAACCCACCATAGCAATGGTATTACCGGTTGTATAGGTTTTTGGCTCAAATTTAAATTCAATTTTATGCTTGCCTGCAGGAACAACCATACCTCTTAAAACATAGTTTACACCAGCATGTGGTTTTAATTGCCCATCAATATAAGCGTTCCATCCTTTAGGATAATAGATCTCAGAAAACACAGCAAATTGTTCTGCTTTTGTGTCGCTTTCATACACCAGTTCGTTTGGTTGATAAGATAATAGTTTAATAGAACCTTCACCATCATAGGTATCTTTTAAACCCAATTCCTTTTTAAAATTTTCCTGGGTTATAGTTTGTGTTTTTGTATCTATTTTTCCAAGGCCAACTATTTCGTCATCGGCATTTGGCACTGTAAATACAGTTTTTATAAACCAGGCATTACCATTTGCTTCAGTATTTTTTAAAGGTATCTCGCCACGACCATCTCCCCCAGGAAGAATAAAATATTTGGTATTAAGCATATTTATAACCTTTAAAGAGCTAAATAATACCTTAGTGGTGCTATCGTTAGCTAAAGCTTTACTTGCTTCTTTATAAAAAATATCTAATTCCCTATCAATATGAAATTCGATAAGCTCTGCATATTTTTTCAATTTAGCACCGTGGTAACCTCCAATTGATTTGTGATAATAAGATGTAGCAGCATCATTAAAAGTACTAACTGTTAAGTTTAAAACGCGATAATCTAAGGCCGTATCTTTTAAGATCTCTTCGTCTGCTGCAGTCTTTGCAACTAAGCTTTGCTGGTTCTGCTCTTTAGTAACAAAAGATTTATCATTTAAATACCGCGCGGCAACAGTCCATAGATCTATGGCAATAAAAACACCCATAGCTGCAAAAAATAATTCTTTTTTTAATTTGTTAGTGAAGTATAAGAACAAAGCACCAAAAGCCAATAAAATAAAAATTAAAGAACGCAGCGCGTCTGCTTTAAAAATTGCTTTACGTGCAATTTCCAACTGCGGCATGAACTCGGCAATGTAAGGCCTCATCTGGCTTTCAGGATTGCCGCTGCGAATGGCTTGTTGTAAGATCTGGTTTTCTTCTCCCTGCGCCTGGAAAGTATTAAAGGCATCGGGCATTACATAACATAAAGCGCAAAAACCACCAACTACAGAAACAGAAATAATAATCAATTTTTTTAATGAGATCTCTTTTTTCAAAAGACCCAGTTTAATTTTTTCGTCCCAGTTCTTAACTTTTATAATTTCGTTAATAGCTAAAATGGCGAGAAGGGGTAAAGTGAGTTCTGCAATTACCATGATCATACTTACGGCGCGGAATTTATTATAACCCGGCACATTATGCATGAAAAAATCGGTAAGTCCCATAAAATTACTACCCCAACCTAAAGCAACCGTTAAAAGTGTTGCTAAAAATATTGGCCACTTAATAGTATTTTTAACTACGAACATGCCAAGCATTGCTAAAAAAATAATAATGGCTCCAATGTATACTGGTCCGCTTGTAAAGGGCTGATCACCAAAATAAGCACTGCTATTGGCCACCTGCTCTCTAAAATCGGCATTTACTTTTTTAAGAGCATCGTTGTTAGAACTTCGTATTACTTCGCTTGCACCCCCTTTAAAATCTGGAATTAAAAAAGTGAATGTTTCGCCTATACCATAACTCCATTGTGTGGCGTAATTTTCATCAAGGCCGGTTGTTTCATTTTTACCTTTCTTTACAATAGACTCATCTTCTTTATTCACTGTTGGGTTTTCGGCTCCATCAGCGTTAGTAGGTTTTTTTACATTTACTTTTGTTATCGTTAATTCCGATTTTCCGCGGGTGCTATATTTACCATATTCATTTGTAGTTGCTAGGCTGCCATAATTTGGTAACAAGCCAATTAAAGTTGCAATTAAAAATAAAGCAAAGCCTTTAAAAAACGCCGGTAGTTGTTTTTCTTTTAAAAGCTTGAAAAAATAGCCTGCAATTACAAAAGCAATTAAAATGTAACCGTAATAGGAGATCTGAACGTGATTGGCATTTAATTCCATGGCTGTAAATATTGCAGTAACTGCCAATCCTAACCAGGGTTTGCCTCTAAAGAGTAAAATAACACCGCCCAATAAAGCCGGTAAATAACCCAATGCATTTGCTTTTGAATTATGCCCGGCTTCCAGAATAATTAAAAAGTAAGAACTTAAACCGTATGCTACACCTCCAATAAGGGCCAGCCAGGGGTTTACATCCAGACATAGCAATAAAATAAAAAAGCCTAAACAATACAAGAATAAATAACCTGCAGGAAGTGCGATAAATAATTTAAATGCGTTATCAAGTTTACCTATCCAGTTACCGGGATATTTTGTTGAGATCTGGTAAGCTGGCATGCCCCCAAACATAGAGTTGGTCCAAAGTGGTTCGACCTCATTATGAGTTTTTCTATAATCTGCAATTTCCTTGCTCATGCCTTTGTGGCGGGCAATATCATCCTGTCTTAACTCTTTACCGCTAAATAATGGTTTAAAATAAAGTAGGGTAAGTAATGCAAAAATAACAATGGCAATGCCATGTGGGAGATAGTCTTTGTAGTTGAATTTCATATGTAAACAGTAATGTTTATTGCAACCACAAATATATTAAAATATTGCCCTTTTAGGCTTATTTATGCTGCATAAATTAAAAGGTAAATTATATTTTTCTATCACCCTAATTTTATTATTTTTGTAGTCCTTTTTATGATGGAAACTAAGAACTACTATGCCCACCCAACGGCGGTTATTGATGAAGGTTGCGAGATAGGTGAAGGCACCAAGATCTGGCATTTTTCGCACATAATGTCTAATTGTAAATTAGGCAAGAACTGTAATCTTGGTCAGAATGTAGTTATATCGCCGGATGTAGTGCTTGGCAACAATGTAAAAGCACAAAATAATATCTCTATCTATACAGGGGTAACCTGTGACGATGATGTGTTTTTAGGGCCCAGCATGGTGTTTACCAATGTAACCAATCCTCGCAGCGCAGTTAATCGTAAATCACAATACGCAAAGACGCATGTTGGAAAAGGCGCTTCAATTGGGGCAAATGCTACCATTGTTTGCGGGCATGATATTGGCAAATTTGCCTTTATTGGTGCTGGTGCGGTTGTTACCAAGCATATACCTGATTATGCTTTAGTTGTTGGAAACCCTTCACGCCAGATAGGCTGGATGAGTGAGTATGGCCACCGGCTGGAATTTGATAAAGATGGTCTTGCTTCTTGCAAGGAAAGCGGGCAAACATATAAGTTAGAGAATAATGTTGTTAAACGAATAAGTTAATGAGTAAAATTAAATTTGCTGTAATAGGGCAGGGACATATTGGTAAACGTCACGCAGAAATGGTTCGTAGGAATCCCGACTGCGAACTAATTGCCGTTTGCGATGAACTTCCAAAAGAAAAATTAGGTATTGAGAATATAAAAGAAAAATTTTATTCTAATGTTGACGATCTTTTAGC
>JAUXSA010000139.1 GCA_030681615.1 Bacteroidota bacterium | reverse complement strand
TATCTCAGGAAAAGTGTCAATGTAAGGACCAACACCATAATCAATAGGTTTTGATCTTATATTTGGATAATTGACTGCGCCATTATTTATCGGGCGTTTATGAATTCTATCATCATTAACAAAAGCAGCTACATCAAAAGCTTCCTCTCTTGTTAAAAAAGGTTTGTCGTAAGTTGCTTTACCGTTTGGCATATTACAATAAATAAAAGTTGCCGCTTTAACTAACCTATGCATACTACTTCCTGGTTGATAGCTTTTAAGTCCCCATAAAGGTGGATACTCATAACACACATTATCGCTACGCATTTTCCCTTCACCATCAGCGCCATGGCACGATAAACATTCTCTCTTGTAAATAGCTTCTCCTTTTACGGGATCGGCGGCAACATCAGGAAATTCTATTTCCATTGGACGATCGCCTTTTATATGTTTATTTACCGGAGTATTTTGACCTACCCATTTTATATAACAAATTATGGCTGTCATTTCTTTACCTTCAATAGGTAAGGGCTTGCCACTGTGTGGCCTTTCTATACAATTATTTACACGTTGCGATAATGATAAGATCTTATTTTCACGCGAACGATATTGAGGATATCTTGCGTGTGTACTGGAAAAATTACATCCGTACAAAACAGTTCCTGCTTTTAAATGGCAATTGGTACAATTCATAAAATTTCCGGTGTACTTACCAACTGTGCCTTTTGGGCCAATATAAAAAGCGGTATTTAGCACTAATTGCCGGCCATACTTTATTGCTTCACCCTCTTCGTTATCAGGAATATTGTTTGTATCCGGAGCCTGCCACATTTCTTCACCAGATAGTTTTGTATCATTTAAAAGAGTATTTTCTTTAATAACAGTGGGATTCTCATTTTTAGCTTCAGTTTGACAGGCAAGCAAAACGCAGAGAGAAATTGCACCCACAAAAAATGTTTTTAATACTACTTTCATTTCGCTACAAGTTCTATTTAAATAATAAATTTTACGCCAAAAAAATAATTATCTAATTTTTATGACTTAAAGATAAAAATAAAAAACGAATCTTAAATATGTTCAAAAAATGAACGACTTATTTTTTATAGATCAGAGCCACAGCGTAAGCATTAACACCTTCTCCTTTGCCTACATAACCTAACTTTTCGTTTGTGGTGGCTTTTATAGAAATTTCGTTTGTAGTTACTTCGCAAATGGGCGCAAGAATTTCTTGCATTTTTTTTATGTGCGGATTTATTTTCGGGTCTTCTAAACTTAAGGTAGCATCTATATTACCAACATAATAATTATTCTCTTTCAATAATTTTATCACTTCGGTCAATAATAATTTACTATCGGCTCCTTTATATTTTGGATCTGTATTTGGAAAATGAAAACCAATATCACGTAAGTTTGCTGCGCCCAATAACGCATCGCAAATAGCGTGTAATAACACATCAGCGTCGCTATGACCGACGCAACCCTTATTAAATTCGAGTTTAACACCGCCCAGCCAAAGCTCTCTGCCCTCGCCTAAAGGATGTACATCATAACCAAAACCTACTCTTATATTCACGCTCATTGTTGTATGTTACATTTAGTATCGGCAGTAGAAAGATCCTGGCAATATTTTTTTGCCTGACTGCGTGTTGCTTCAGTTTCTCCGGCAATATACGTTGCGTTAGAATTCTTGCATTCGCACTGGTAGTTTTTTTTACAAGATGTAAATCCAACACCAAAAAAAACTAAAATATAAATTGCTTTTTTCATCATGCTTTAATGGCTTCTACGCCAGGTAATGTTCCTTGTTCAATATATTCTAATAACGCGCCACCACCTGTGCTAACATAACTTACCTTATCTGCCAGGTTATATTTATTAATGGCCGCCACACTATCTCCTCCTCCTATTAACGTAAAAGCGCCTTGCTTTGTTGCTTCTACAATATCAAATGCCGCTTGTTTTGTACCGTTCTCAAAACTACTCATTTCAAAAACACCCATTGGACCGTTCCATAAAATGGTCTTTGAGTTTTTAATTATCTCACCAAACATTTTAATAGTTTTGGGTCCAACGTCCAATCCCATCCAGCCATCCGGTATCTTATCAATATCTACTTCTTTTTTATTAGCATCGTTTGCAAAATTATCTGCAATAATAGCATCAACAGGTATACATAAATTTACACCTTTTGTTTTTGCTTTACTAATTAATTCTTTGGCGACTTCTAATCTGTCGTCTTCGCAAAGCGATTTACCAATTTGCCCGCCCATAGCTTTAACAAAGGTAAAAGCCATGCCGCCGCCAATTAAAATATTATTGGCTTTGCTCATTAACTGTTCAATAATTAAGATCTTATCGCTCACCTTTGCGCCACCCACAATTGCCGTAAAAGGTTTTTGTGTTTGATTTAATACTTTATCAATACTTGCCACTTCACCGGCCATTACAAAACCAAAACATTTTGCATCGGCTTTAAAATATTTTGCGATCACAGCTGTTGAAGCATGCGCACGGTGCGCAGTACCAAAAGCATCGTTCACATAAATATCGCCATGCTTACTTAATTTTTCGGCAAATGTTTCATCACCTTTTTCTTCTTCTTTATAAAAACGTAAATTCTCTAACAATAAAACTTCGCCACTTTTTAAAGCTGAAGATTGCGCAAATGCTTTTTCGCTGATGCAATCATCTGCAAATGAAACATTAGTTCCAAGCTGCTTACTTAATTCTGCAACAATATGTTTTAAAGAATATTTATTGGCTGGTCCTTCTTTAGGGCGACCTAAATGACTCATCAATACAAGACTTCCACCATCTTTTAAAATCTTTTTTAAAGTTGGTATAGCTGCACGAATACGCGTAGAATCGGTTACTTCGAAAGCATCATTTAAAGGCACATTAAAATCAACACGAATAACCGCGCGTTTGTTTGAGAAATTTATAGAGTCAACTGTTTTCATATAGAGATCGTATTGTTTTTAATTTTCATATGGAATACATCATTCGATCTTCTTTTGTGTTTGTCATAATCGTGCATGACTATTTCATAAAATGTATTATAAATTTAAACTAATTTTTTTAAACTTGTCTCAAAGGCTGAAATTGTTTTATCAAGATCTGCCATTGTGTGCGCCTGGCTTACAAAACCAACTTCGTAACCACTCGGACCAAGATACACGCCATTCTCAAGCAAAGCATGATAAAGCGTTTTAAAATAACTCATGCTGTCAGCATCAATTTCATCGGCATTATTTATTGTTTCTTTTTCGGTAAAAGCTATCCAGAAAATAGAACCCAAATGAAATAACTTAAATAATTTAAATGGATTAATTTTATTAATGCCATCCACTAAATATTTTGTTTTTGTTTCAAGGTCTGTATAAAAATTTGGCACTAAACATTCTGTCAATTGCGCAATACCCGCGCTCATAGCTACAGGATTACCACTTAATGTTCCTGCCTGGTAAACTGCTCCTTCGGGCGAGATGTTACTCATGATTTCTTTACTGGCACCATACGCACCAACCGGGAAACCACCGCCAATAATTTTTCCGTAAGTAATAATATCCGGTTGAATATTATACATTCCTGCAACGCCGCAAAAACCCATTCTGAATCCGCTGATCACCTCATCAAAAATTAATAAAGTTTTATTGGCAGAACAGATCTCGCGCAAAAATTCTAAAAACTCTTTTCCCTGCAATAACAAACCATTGTTAGCGGGAACTGGTTCAATAATAATACAGGCAATTTCATTCTTAAATTTTTCGAAAGCTTCTTTTACAGCTTCTTTATTATGCAGAGGCACAGTAATTGTTTCGTTCACAAAACTTTCAGGTACGCCTGCGCTGCTGGAGTTACCAAAGGTTACCAAACCACTGCCCGCTTTTACCAAAAGAGAATCTACATGTCCGTGATAACAACCTTCGAATTTTAAAATTTTATTGCGTTTTGTAAAACCGCGTGCTAAACGAATAGCGCTCATCACCGCTTCTGTACCACTGCTTACAAATCTTATTTTTTGAATGAATTTATTATTTGATAAAATCAGATCGGCCAATTCATTCTCTAATTTAGTTGGCGCGCCAAATGAAGTACCGTTACGCATTGTCTTGTCAACCGCATTCAAAACTTTATCGTTAGCGTGGCCTAAAATTAATGGTCCCCAACTGCAGCAATAATCAATGTATTCATTTCCATCTGCATCCCAAATATGTGAGCCTTTTCCTTTTTCAATAAAAAGCGGGTTGCCGCCAACACTTCTAAAAGCGCGTACCGGCGAATTTACTCCTCCCGGAAAATAATTTTTTGCTTTTTCAAAAAGCTCGGCAGATCTTGTTGTGTTCATAGAGAAATTTTGGCAAAATTAACTATAAATCCAAAGTAATTAGCCACAGATTACACTGATTTTCACAAATAATTTCAAGTTGTCATACTTTGGTTAAAAACGATCTGTGTTATCTGCGAAATCTGTGGCTTTTTTATATTTTTAGTTTGTTTAAAAATGTTAAAGAGTGTATTAACGATATTTTTTTTATCATTGTGGTTCAATAATTGATAACTTTAACGTAAACAAATACACTATGAAAAAAATTATTTTAGCTCTTTTAGTTGTAACTGCTTTTGCATTTACCTCATCGCGTGGCGATGGTGATAAGATCCCTGCTTCTATTGTAAAAAAATTAGATGGTACCAAAGTAAACACCAACACTTTTTCTAATGGCGGTAAACCTATTATTATTAGCTTTTGGGCTACCTGGTGCAAACCTTGTAAAAAAGAGTTAGATGCTATACAGGAAAACTATGCTGATTGGACAAAAGAAACCGGCGTAAAATTAATTGCCATTAGTATTGATGATGCGCGTAGTGCAGGTAAAGTAGTTACCGATGTAAAATCAAAAGGTTGGGAATACGAAGTGTATATTGACGAGAACTCTGACTTTAAACGTGCCATGAATGTAAACAACGTGCCTCACACTTTTTTAGTTGATGGGAGCGGCAAAATAGTTTGGAGCCATAATTCATATACCGAAGGCGATGAAGATGCTTTATACGAAAACGTAAAAAAACTGGCTAAAGGTGAGGCTTTAAGCCACTAATTACCACTTATAAATAAGGGAAATAAATTTTTGTTTTTAACCCAAAAAATCCCTTATTTTACTCCATGCTAAATTCATATTTTAAAAGTAGCGTAACTGCTGCTTTTTTATTGACCTTTATTCTAAATGCTTTTAACATTAACGCTCAAAGCATTGCAGATGAAGCAAATTCGGTGCATGGGTATTTCCAGATAGATGCACAATATTACAAGCCCGATACCTTGATCGGCGCACCTCCAGTACCCGAAAAAATGCTATCTAATGCCTTTGGTAATATTAATTATACCAAAGGGAAATTTTCTGCAGGTGTAAGATACGAAGCTTATAATAATGTAATGCAGGGTTTTGACACGCGTTACAAAGGCCAGGGTATTACCAACCGCTTTGCGCGGTACCAGGACCAGTTACTGGATATTACCATTGGCAATATATACGAGCAATTTGGAAGTGGATTGATCTTTAGAACTTATTACGAACCGGGTTTATTATTTGATAATTCATTAGATGGTATTCGTGTTATTTCTAACCCGGTAAGAGGTTTGACCTTAAAAGGACTCGTGGGTAAACAGCGTTCTTTTTTTACTGTAGGGCCCGGCATTGTTAGGGGTTTTGATGGGGAGTTGAATATTAATGAGGCATTAGACTCTTTAGCAAAAAATATAAAAACAAAGGTAATTTTAGGCGGTAGTTTTGTAAGTAAAAATCAGTCTAGTCAGAACCCGGACTTTGTGATGCCGGAGAATGTGGGCGCTTATGGCGGGAGAATGAATATCATGAGGGGTGGTTTTAATTTTTTTGCAGAGTACGCGCAAAAAGAAAATGATCCGAGTGCTGCTAATTACGCTAGCATTGGCGGAAAAAATTATTACAGTTACCAGCAGGGTGATGCCATGTTCCTATCTACCTCTTATGCAACTAAAGGCTTTTCTATTTTATTACAGGCAAAACGTATTGATAATATGAGTTTTAGAAGTGACCGCGATGCTACTTTACAAAACCTGTTAATTAATTTTTTACCTGCCACAACTAAACAACATACTTATTTAATGCCTGCCTTTAGTCCTTATGCTACACAGCCTACAGGCGAAGTTGGAGGCATGGCTGAGATCCAGTTTAAAGTGCCAAAAGGTTCTGCATTAGGAGGTAAATATGGTATGGATATTACTTTGAATGCCTCGCAGGCAAACTTATTAAAACCAATTAATATTAACGATAGCACTACCACCTCTAAATTATACCGCACCAATTACGAAGAAGCTGGAAGTGAACTTTACCATGATTTCTTTATTGAGATCACAAAAAAATTCAGCAAAAAATTCAAAGGTACTTTTATGTTTGCCAACCAATTTAACAACATTAACATTGTGCAACATAACACGCCAAAAGGCCCTTACAAAAATGTATTAGCAAACATTGAAGTAATTGATCTTACCTATAAATACAAAGGAAATTCAGCTATTCGCATGGAATTACAGGGCATGCAAAGGGATAATAGCGACACTTTAAACCTTGGCAGCTGGGTAGTTGGTTTAATTGAATGGACCCCAAACACCCATATATTTGTAGCAGCCATAGATCAGTATAATTACGGCAACCCGGTTGCGAGCCTAAGATTACATTATGTTTATTTCAGCGCTGGCTATACCAGTGGACCTCATCGTATTTCGTTAAGTTATGGTAAACAAAGGGCAGGTATCTTTTGCGTTGGAGGGGTTTGCAGGGTGGTACCGGCAAGTAATGGCTTTGCTATTTCAATTACCAGTAGTTTTTAGTATCTTTATATAAATTAAAAGAGTCATGAAAAAAATACTTTCCATATTCATTCTCGCAACAATAATTTGTTTTAGCTCATGCGATAGAATTAAATCTCCTATCATAAAGAAAAACACAGTTACAGGAAGCAGTTTTGTTACCAAAAATAATTTTGCTGTATACAATTACAAAAAAGCCCTACTGGAAGATTACACAGGTATGAGATGCCCAAACTGTCCTGAAGGAACAATTATTGCTGAAAACTTATTGGCTACTTATGGAAATAGTTTGGTTGTTGTTGCAGTGCACGCAGGAGGCCTTTCAAATCCATTTGGTAATTATACTGCAGACTATCGTACGGAAGCAGGAGATAAATGGAATGGATCTACCGGCTATGGAATAGTTTCATATCCCACAGGATTAATAAACCGAAAAGCCTATTCTCCAAACGACGTAAAATTAGATAGAACGGCCTGGACTTCTGTTATGACAACTGCAATGGCAGACCCTTTTATTGTTAAGTTAAAAGTGACCACAAATTATGATACAATTGTTGGAGCTTTAAATACGGATGTTACTGCTATTTTTAATACTGCTTATGCTCAAAATCTTAATATTTCTGTTCTTGTAACAGAAGATGGCATCGTTGGTAAACAAGATGATAAAGGTGTTGAAATAGAAGAATATGAATTTGAGCATATGATGCGCGGCGCGTTGAATAGCCCATGGGGCGAAGCCCTAACTACTTCAGCAAAAGCTGCAAATGATTCGGTAAAATATTCTTTGCCTAATTTTAATTTAAAAGGTATGGCTTATGTTATTGATAAACCAGATCCAACACCAGATGTTGTTAAACCAATTGTAGTTAACGATAAGAAGATCTCAGTTATTGTATTTGTTTATAATGCCACAACCAGAGAAATTTTACAAGTTGAAAAAGTTAAGATCAGGTAATTAATATTGCTCTTTATCGCTTGGAAAATCTTTGCTTTTTACATCGGTGATATATTGTTTAAAAGCATTTCCCATACTTTCGTATAAGTTTAAATAACGGCGTAAAAAACGCGGACTAAACTCGTGCGTCATGCCCAGCATATCGTGTGTAACCAATACCTGCCCGTCTGTACCACTACCCGCACCAATTCCAATTACAGGAACAGAGATACTTTGAGAAACTTTAGTGGCAAGTGTTGCCGGAATTTTTTCTACTACCAAAGCAAAACAACCATACTGTTCTAGTAATTTAGCATCTTCTAATAAACGTTCTGCTTCATCCTGTTCTTTTGCTCTTACAGTATATGTTCCAAATTTATAAATGCTTTGCGGTGTTAAACCTAAATGTCCCATTACAGGAATACCCGCAGTTAAAATACGTTCAATACTTTCTTTTATTTCGCGGCCTCCTTCAAGTTTTACGGCATGCGCACCACTTTCCTTCATAATTCTAATGGCAGAGTTTAAAGCCTCTTTAGAGTTGGCTTGGTACGATCCAAAGGGTAGATCAACAACAACCAACGCACGGTCGATCGCACGAATCACACTTCCTGCATGATAGATCATTTGATCTAATGTAATTGGTAAAGTTGTTTCGTGTCCGGCCATTACGTTAGAGGCGCTGTCTCCAACCAATATTACATCTATGCCGGCATTATCAATGATCTTTGCCATGGTGTAATCGTATGCCGTAAGCATAGCGATCTTTTCACCTCGTTGTTTCATTTCCTGTAAAACGTGAGTGGTTACTTTTTTTACTTCTTTACGGGTTGGCATATTTAAAATATAAAATGATTTAAATAAAAAACCCAACCGAAACTCGATTGGGTCTTTTGAAAATATTGTGAATACTAGTAAGTAGAGAAACCTTGTTTATCAGTGATCTTGTGCTCGATTAATAAACCAACGCAAGCTGCATCTGTAGCTTTGTGTTTGTCTTTTTCGGTAGCACCTTGTGGAACAACTACTTCAATAATTAACTGACGCGTACTTACACTTTGAAACTCAAAAATAGGAGTATCTTCGGCCGTTGAGTTATTAAATAATAATTCGTTAGTACGCGAATCAAAGATCTTGTAATTTACTTTGTCGCCTAAAACGGTTTCGCAGCAAACAGAGATCCTGTAATCCATTCCTTTGTATATTACACAACGTAATTTAGAAACCATGCCCTGGTTAAATAACCCGCTTTTGCTTTGCGCGTTATATTGCCAGTTAGCACCTTTATCTTTTTCTAAAACGCAATATTTTTTATGGAAATTTCCACAAACTCCGGCTTGGGAAAATGATGATGAGCTAATTAAAGCTACAATAAATATGGTTATAAAGTATTTCATGATAAAAATATTATTTAGTTAATGTGTAAGAGTTACGAAGAGACTTAATTTTCGCTACTATTCCGTCGTAAACTTCTTTAGTAATGAATAATTGTTTTCCACCACCCAACATAGCAGTTTTACTACCTTCTTTTCCGGCCGATCCAGTAACATCTTTTTCACTGATCTTATTAAATTCTGCTAATAAGCCTTCAAAATCTGCTTTTACAGAAGCAACATTTGCATCAGATTCGTGTTTCTTTAAAAACTCAACTAAGTTCTCTAAAGTATATTTTTGATCAGCTAAACGCTCAATAACTGGACTTTTTTCTTCGAATTTTGCAAGGTTAGTTGCAATGTAGATACTCTCTAACCAACCGCCTGCAACAACCAACGCTAATGTTGGCCCTTGTTTACTGTCTTCCAAAGCTTCGAAAGATGAGAAATAAACATCATCAGTAATTACAGCTAATGAATCAGAAGATCCTACATTACTTTCTAAACGTTTTAAAACTTCGGGCTTAATTGCTGTAGAAACACCAATTTGGTCGCCCATAACTTTTACGGTCTTAAAATATTTTAAAGCTTCAGAGCCTATTTCAAAGATACTGCAGTAACTAAGATCACAACTGTAAATACCAAAATTTAAAGCCTTTGATTTATTATCAGTATAATTTTTGTCATTGCTTGGAGAGTTTAAGAACGAAGTGTTCTTATTGTTCTTTCCACCAACCATTTTAATAAAGGTTAGCATCTCGCCTGGCGAAGGCACCTGGAAAAAAGTTTCTGATACTGGATTGATCTGAGGTTCTTCTGTTTTTACAGAATCTCCTGTTTCAATTTCTTCGGATTTTTCACCGCCTCCACAACTGCTAAATGTAAATGCAGTTAATGTAGCTAAAAATAATAGAGTTGATTTGTTCATCTGTTCTTTTATATTTTTTAAAGATATTATTTTTTTTAGTTTTTTAATAATTTATTTACCAAAGTGGCCGCCTCATGGAATTCAATAGCAGAGTACACTTTTAGGCCTGATTCGTCAATTATTTTTTTCGCTGCTTCGGCATTAGTACCCTGTAAACGTACTATAATTGGCACATTAATGGTTCCCATGTTCTTATAAGCATCTACAATACCCTGTGCAACACGGTCGCAGCGTACAATTCCACCGAAAATATTAACTAAAATAGCTTTAACATTGGTATCCTTTAAAATGATCCTGAAAGCTTTTTCAACGCGCTCGGCATTTGCCGTGCCACCCACATCAAGGAAGTTGGCCGGCTCTCCACCGCTTAATTTAATAATATCCATGGTAGCCATGGCTAAACCTGCACCGTTAACCATACAGCCAACATTACCATCTAATTTTACATAATTCAACTCGGCAACACGTGCTTCAACATCTGTAGGATCTTCCTCTGTAATATCGCGCATTGCTTCATAATCAGGATGACGGAACAAACCGTTATCATCAAAAGAAACTTTACTGTCAACAGCAATTATTTTATCATCGCTGGTTTTTAAAACAGGGTTGATTTCAAATAAAGACGCGTCAATTGAATCGTAAGCCTTGTATAAAGACAATACAAATTTTACCATTTCTTTAAATGCATTACCTGTTACACCTAAATTAAAAGCTATTTTACGGGCCTGAAAGGCTTGTATACCAATACGTGGATCTATTTCTTCTTTCCAGATCTTTTCAGGAGTATGTTCTGCAACATGCTCAATATCCATACCGCCTTCGGTGCTATAAATGATCGTATTTCTTCCTTTCGCGCGATCTAAAAGAACGCTCATATAAAATTCCTTTGTTTCAGAAGCGCCTGGGTAATAAACATCCTGTGTAATTAAAACTTTATTTACCAGTTTACCAGTAGCACTGGTTTGTGGCGTTATCAAATGCATGCCAAGTATAGCAGATGCTTTTTCTTTTACCTCATCTAAATTCTTAGCAAGCTTTACCCCGCCCCCTTTACCACGGCCACCGGCGTGGATCTGTGCTTTAACAACAACCCAATCGCTATTGTATTTTATTTTTAATTCTTTAGCTGCAGCTACAGCTTGTTCCGGAGTTTCGGCAACTATTCCTTCCTGAATAGCAACACCAAAACTCTTCAAAATACTTTTTCCTTGATACTCGTGAATATTCATTGTTATTGATTTAAATGGCTTCTTATACTAGATGATAATGTGCTTCAAATTTAAGGTTTTATTTGTAAAAGAAAAGTTTGAAACAAAAAAAATCCCGATAAAATAACATTTATCGGGATGTTTTAGAGTTAAATTTTATCTGTAAATACTTACGTTTCCTTTTTGGTCATAAGTTCTATCATCTTTGCCGGTTGCTTTTATAATATAAAAGTACGTTCCGGCCGGTAATTCTTTGCCGGCAGAGCTTTTGCCATCCCATTCAATGTTTCCGGTAGTGCTGTTACTTTCGTAAACTTTATTTCCCCAACGGTCAAAAATTATTGCACTTATTTCTGAAACATTGGCCACTTTTAAGAAGAAAACATCATTGCTTCCATCACCGTTTGGTGTAAAAACATTGGGTACTTCTAACTTAGACGGAAGTTCTACTTTTATTATTTTTTGAACGGTATCCAAACAAGTTCCTTTTACAACATACATGGTTACAGTATAAGTTCCAGCATTAGAATAAGTAGTTACAGGAGTTATAGTTGATGAAGTTGTAACCTGACTCTGGCCATTGCCAAAACTCCAAACCGAAGTTATGCTTGAGGCGCCCGTGGCGGTTGAGCTTGACGCGGAAAGGTTAGTGAAATTTACAACTAAAGGTGCGTAACCTGTAAAG
>JAUXSA010000136.1 GCA_030681615.1 Bacteroidota bacterium | reverse complement strand
AGCAGGAGGTGGGTCATATTGATACATTGGTAAACAACGCTGGTATTACACGTGACGGGCGTTTAGCTAAAATGAAAAAAGACGATTGGTATGATGTAATTAATACAAACCTTAATTCTGTTTTTAATTGCACCAGGCAGGTTTTAGATGGTATGATCGAAAGGAATTTTGGCCGAATCATTAATATTTCTTCTGTTAACGGGCAACGCGGGCAATTTGGTCAAACCAATTATAGCGCCGCAAAAGCGGGTATGCACGGTTTTACAAAATCATTATCTATGGAAGTTGCAAAATACGGTATAACGGTTAACACTATTTCACCAGGATATATTGGCACAGATATGGTAATGGCTGTTCCTGAAAAGGTTTTAACACAGATCATTGCACAAGTACCAATGGGACGTTTAGGTGGTACACACGAAGTGGCGCATTTGGTAAGCTTTTTAGCAAGCGAAGAAACCAGTTTTATTACAGGTGCTAATTACAGCATTAATGGTGGCCAGCATGTTTACTAAGATCTCGTGATGGAACGCTAATGACGCGGATTAAATTGATTGTCAAAGATCATATTAAAAAAGAGCTTTTCAAGAGCTCTTTTTTGTTTTTATAATAATTATAATAAAAAAAATGCACGAATATAAATCCGTGCAAATCTGTATAATCAGTAAGACCTGTGTTCTATCTCGAATTAAAACCCCGTGCCAAAATGCACTAAACTTTCGCGCTTCATTGGTTGAATGGTCATTACCGGGATGTTGCTGATATCAACGATACGCTGTGCATCTGTCCCGCCAAAGAACTCACCAACATTTAAGCCTGGTTTGTTCATGATCATAATAAGATCAGTTTCAATTTTGTTAGCGTACTCAACCACTGTTTCTGCTACATCTTTAGCAGGAATAGATTTATTGGTACATGAAATACCTTTGCTTTTTATAAATTGTTTTACCTGGTGCGAATAAGCTAATAATTGATTTTCGTAAGCAGCATCAGCAGGATCAAAAACCCCTAAAATACGAATACTGGCGCCAAAATATTGCGCAAACTGTACAGCAGCATCCACTTTTTCGCGGGTCTCAGTAGAAAGATCTAATGGTAATAATATGTTCTCGCAGCCATCACGGTGATCGTTACCACGAATGGTAATTACAGGGCATGGTGCTTTTCTAATTAACTTACTTGCGCTTGAACCAACAATGTTCCTGAATTTCATGTGACTTTCAAGTCCGGCAATGATCAAAGTTGCCCCTAATTCTTCTGCAACGCGGTCAACTTCCTCATAAATATCACCTTTAACGTTCATAAATTCTGTTGGAACACCACTTTCCTGCTCAGTTTGCTTTGTAAGCTTGTTTAAAGCGTCATAGCTCTCTTCGCCTGTTTTGGTGTAAACGTGCAGTAAAACCAGCTTAGAGTGGGTGTATTTCGCTAAATTATAAGATTGTTTAACAGCCAGTAACGATTGTTTTGTGAAATCTATTGGAATTAAAATGATACCTCTTTCTTTTACTTGCATAGCTTGGTGATATTTAACGCAAAATTATAACTTTTCCCCATGATGGCAATATTTTTGTGATTTTTTTGTTAAAACAGATTTTTTCACGATATTTGCAGCCTTAATTTAAAAAACTTAAAAAATGGCAGTAAAGATTAGACTACAAAGGCATGGTAAAAAGGACTCAGCGTTCTTTCATGTGGTAGTTGCGGATGGTCGTGCACCACGCGATGGAAAGTTTATTGAAAAATTAGGTGTTTACGACCCTAATTCGAATCCAGCAACAATTGACATTAACTTTGATTCAACTTTGGATTGGTTAATGAAAGGCGCTCAACCAACAGACACTTGTCGTGCGATTTTATCGTACAAAGGTGTTATGATGAAAAAACACTTATTAGAAGGTGTAAAAAAGGGAGCTTTAACAGAAGCACAGGTTGAACAAAAATTCAGCAAGTGGTTAAGTGAAAAAGAAGGTAAAGTTGTTAGTAAAAAAGACAAATTGAAATCTGAAGGCACTAAGAAAATTGCAGATAAATTTAAAGCAGAAACCGCTTTAAAAGAATCAAAAGCAGCTAAGATCGCCGCTAAGAACAGCGCCGCAGCAGAAAAAGTTGAAACGCCTGTTAACGATGCTCCTGTAACGGATGCACCAGCAACTGACGAGACAACAGCATAATTTTCTTTCTAAAAATATTAAAAACCGCTTTTAGGCGGTTTTTTTTTGCTATTTTGTGACCATGTATGTACTCATTGCAGATAGCGGTTCTACAAAAACCGATTGGGTCCTTTTAAGAGGTTCTGAAATTATAAAACGCATTAAGACCATTGGTTTTAATCCCTACTTTCAATCCATCGATCAGATAAGTCTTG
Source organism: Bacteroidota bacterium (assembly GCA_030681615.1). Classification (GTDB taxonomy): domain Bacteria; phylum Bacteroidota; class Bacteroidia; order B-17B0; family Aurantibacillaceae; genus Aurantibacillus. Next base: position 2,232 of record JAUXSA010000136.1, on the reverse strand, counting down.
AGATCTTAAATAATTTAAAGCCTCACTTAATTGAAGTCCTTAACAAAATAAAGGTTATTCATTATTACGGTGCAGGTTGCTCTACTTTTGAAAATTGTAAATTAATTGAAGATTGTTTAACAATAACTTTGAACGTTCCTAAGATAAATGTTTCGCACGACCTCTTGGCTGCGGCCAGGGCACTTTGTAAAAAAGAATTTGGTATTGCTTGTATACTTGGCACCGGTAGCAACAGTTGTTTATATAACGGTAAATTTATTTTAGAGAATATTCCTTCAGTTGGTTATTTGTGGGGAGATTACGGCAGTGGTGCTCAAATAGGAAAATTCCTCATTCGCGAATATTTTGAAGGCAATCTTCCTGTTGAATTAAAAAAAGCATTTGAAAAAGAAGGTTATAACCGCGAAGAGATCTTAAATAATGTATATAAAAAAAACATGCCTAGCCGCTACCTGGCTTCTGTATGTATGTTTGTTGGTAAGAACAAAGAACATCCTTTTATTGAAAAAGTATTGTTAGAATGTTTCGATTCTTTTTTTGTACAACTTGTAAATAAATATACCGACTCAAAAACACACAAGGTGCATACCGTTGGGTCTATTGGATTTTATTATAAAGACCTGTTTGCTAAAGTAGCCACTAAACATGGTTATCAAATTGGTAATGTTATTCAGTCTCCGATAGATGGTTTAATTGATTATCATTCACAAGCTAAATGATCTATGTATTAATAGCCATTACATCACTCGTTGCCTCATTCCTTACCTTCTTTTCAGGATTTGGATTAGGAACAATTCTTTTACCCGTATTTGCTATTTATTATCCATTACCAATTGCAGTGGCGCTTACAGCCTGCGTTCATTTACTAAACAACATTTTTAAATTAGGTTTGGTTTATAAGAACATTAACTGGAGTATTGCTTTTAAATTTGGTATCCCTTCGCTAATTGCAGCTTTCTTTGGCGCCTGGGCCTTAAAGAATATTGATCAGATAAATTCTGCTATTACTTCATTCACTTTAAACGGTAACCAATTTGTAATTACATGGCCTGGCTTTTTAATTGGTTTACTAATTATTTTATTTGCCATTATTGAATTAGTTCCAAAACTTTCCGAATTATCTTTTCCCGAAAAGTATATAATTCCCGGCGGTTTGCTAAGTGGTTTTTTTGGCGGTTTTAGTGGCCATCAGGGCTCCATCAGAAGTGCATTTTTGTTACGTTTGAAATTAGAAAAAACAGCTTTTATTGCCACCGGTGTTTTTATTGCCTGTCTTGTAGATGTTGTAAGGATATCTTTTTACACCAGTTTTTCTGAATTAAAAAATGGAGAAAGTAATTACCTGTTACTGGCATTGGCCGTGGTTTCTGCATGGATAGGTGCTTTTGCAGGCAATAAATTATTCAAAAAAACAAGTATGCAGTTTTTTAAATGGTTTGTTGGAATATTTATGTTAGCAATGGGTTTTTTAATAATGCTTGGTATAATACGATGATAAAAAAACTGCTCTTCTTAAGTTTTATCGAAGGAGCTGTTGTAATGGCAGCCGAGTTATGCGGGGCAAAATTACTGGCACCCATATTTGGCAGCAGTCTTTATGTTTGGGCTTCGGTAATGGGCATAACATTAGCAGCACTGGCTTTAGGTTATTTTTTTGGGGGCATGGTAAGCGAAAGGTCCTCGCAACATTCAAAAAAATTATTTCAAATTTTAATATTTGCTTCACTATTTGTTATGTTCATGCCGGTGCTTAGCCGTTATGTAATACCGTGGATTTCCTATATGCCGTTTTTAATGGCGGTAGTATTAAGCACTTTTATACTTTTATTTTTCCCGGTATTTTTTTTAGGAGCTTCATCACCTTTATTCATTTTTATTCAAACCAAAGAAAATAATTTGTCAGGTAAAGTTAGCGGCACAGTATACGCGGTTTCTACTGTTGGTGGCATTATTGCTACTTTTTTATGCGGTTTTTATTTGATTCCTGCTGTTGGGTTAACTTATTGCTTGTTGGGTTTTGGTGCTTTGTTGTTCTTAAGCAGCTGTATCATTTTCAGATCTTATAAAACGGTGCATATGGTTTTGGTTTCCGCTTTCATTTATTTGAACCTACAATTTACCCTTCTAAAAAATGCGCAACTTTTTTTTGGTAACAGTATTTTAGGTCAGTTAGAAGTGCAGGATGTACCGAACGAAAAAAAAGAAACCATCAGGATCTTAAAGATCAACAGC
>JAUXSA010000134.1 GCA_030681615.1 Bacteroidota bacterium | reverse complement strand
ACTGTTGCATTTGAAGTTGGACAAGAAGGAGTACTCATTGCCGTTACGGTTAAACAAGGACCCGTTTGCCAAAACATACCAGCCATATTTAATGAGTAGCAATCGCCGGTACTGGTGATACCATAATTAGCAGTAGTTTGTCCGTTAACGGCAGGGCCGCCGGGTGCGGTAATGTAATCCCAGCATTGTTGATTGGCTACAGGATAACCCGCATTATTAACCAAACTATTCATTCTTAAATTTGGAGACGAAATTTTTTGAAGATCGCCAACAACCATAAAATTTGTTGTATTTGTAGGATTTCCGCAAACATTAAAACCCGCAATAACACTGTTGATCGTTCCACCAACACCTACTTGGCATCCATCGGCAATAACAATACTTCCGGTAACATTTAAAGCAGGATCAACATAAACGATAAATAAAGTTGCGCCATCAGTATCTTTTGAAGGTGTTTGTGGCATTACGGGACAACCCGAAAGTGAGTAAGTTCCATTACCTGTAATAATTGATGTAACATTAGCACGTGCAGTCCATGTACCGCCATAACCCCAACATTTATCAGTATGAAAACCTATTTGTGTCATTGCAAAAACCTGACTTGTTGCCGATGGATTTACTATAGTAGCATTAAAATTACCAGAACCAGTTGGGCCACCGCCACCGGCATACAAAAATGCAGCCTGAATAATTGCGCCGGCAGGAATACCTGTAACAACAATCGGACATGGCTGAGTTGTTCCTGTTCCGGGAGGAACGCCACCAAAAACCCTTTTATGTAACCTCGCTGAAACCTGTGTATACCCTAATCCACAAGCAGTTTGCGTATATGTAGTAGCAATAGAGCCATTTCCATTCATTACACTATTGTTCGAATTTCCTCCTTTAGGTCCGCCCGGTGTTGGTGCAACATAACAAGTTGGACAAGGTGTACCTGGTAATGGATTATTGTATGTTTGTGCGAATACTGAAACATTTAGCAAAAAACAAACGAAGAGAAATTTTATGGAGTTTTTCATTAGGGGTATATGTTTACATAAAGATATCGTTTCAGAGAAGGTTTAACAAACTATTCCCTCATTTTTAGGGCTACTTCACGAACTATGAAAAGGGTGTTTTTAACTTAAACCGTTTTAATTAACAAAAATAATGGGGAAATTAGCTTTTTAACAATTCAAAAAGAAATGAACGCGACCTGGTAAAAATAAAAGATCCCTCCCGTTTAAACAGGAGGGATCTTTATAAAATTTTTAATTTATTTACTTCATTAAGGTTACATGGCCAACGTATTCTTTGCGCCCTTCGCCATTAGCTCCAACAGCTCTGATCTTGTATATATAAACACCATCTTGTGATTGAATTCCTTTTACAGTTCCATCCCATCCTTTAGTGTAATCTTTGCTAAAGAATAATGCGTTACCCCAACGATCGAATATTTCCATGCTAAATCCTTCAACTTTAAATCCTAAACCTTTTATAATAAACATATCATTTAATCCATCGCCATTTGGTGTAAATGCATTTGGAATATATACGTTAAAGTCTTCAACAACTTCAATATTTCTGATCACAGAATCTACACAACCTTTGTCCGTTCTTTGGATCAACATTATGGGATACATACCTGCATTTTCAAAAACACGTTGCGGATGTTGAACATTAGAAGAGTCGTATCCATCAATTCCAGTGCCCGAAAACATCCAATTCATGCTTGTGATAGGGCCGTATTTAGCCATAGGATTGAATGTTACCTGGTTGTTGCTTGTAGTTACTACATCCGGTGTCCAATTAAAATCTGAGTGTGGTTTTGGCCAAACAACTATCGGTATTGGGTGCTCGTAAGTTCCTTTACAACCATTATTACCTAAAGAAGTAATTCTTAAGTTATATGTTCCAGGCTCATCAAGACAAAAGTTAAAGCTATCAGCTTGCATGATCTTTATTCCCCCAAAATCGTAAGTTGTAATTGCTGCAGTATTTTGCGTTTTAGTATTGTAAAATAAACATAACGGTTCGCACCCTTGCTCTTTATCTAATTGAAGATCTACCATTGGTGGTTGATTAACCTGAACAGTAAATGTATGGAATACGGTATAGTTCGGACAGGCAATATCATAACCTGCAAGATTATAGATCGTTGTACCCAGCGGATGACCATATTGAACGCTACCTGTAGGCGACCCTAAAAATACCCCCGGAGTCCAAACATAAGCATAGTTCTGACTTCCACCAGTTGAACCTGCAACTAATTTAACGCTATCACCTTTACAGATCGTTCTGTCTTGCGGTGTTAAAGTAAATGCAATTGGAGTTAATACATCAATATCAATTTTTTGAGTAGTAACACATGGCCCTAAGGAAACATTCAAAGTATATGAACCTGATTGATTTGGTTGAATACCCGGTATAGTTAAGTTTTGAGAGTTAGATGTATAACCTGTTGAACTTGTCCAAGAATAGGATGTTGCACCAGCAGGACCATTTACAACCAATAAGGAGTTATAACACATTTGTTTATAAGGTACCAATGTAAATGTCAATTTTGGATTAACCGTTAATTGAGTTGTATTTGTATTGTAACATATTAAAGCGCCATTGTTATAAGATGCAGTAATAGTATAAATTCCTGAAAGGCTTGGCGTGCTAAAATATATTGTAGGGTTAGCAGACGTTGCATTAAAATTATTTGGACCAGTCCAGGAATAAGTTGCTGCACCATTTGAACTTGCAGATAACTGCGCATTAGCTGGCTCACAAATGCTGATACTAGGCGTTACAACAATTGGATTAACCGGTACTACATTTATTTGGTTAGATCCGGTAGTAGTACAACTTACAGTTCCAATTGCAAAAGTAGCGGTTGAAAAATAAACTCCCGAAGAAGCAGGCTGAATGTTACTAATGGATGTTGCTTGCAAATTAGATGTAAAGTTATTTGGTCCCACCCATGAATATCCAATAGCACCAGGCGCTAATGCACTTAGATTTGCTGTTGTAAATTGACATAAGTTATTTGTCACATTAACTACTACAGGGCTTGTAACTACTACCGATAAGTTACTTACAGCTGTTCGCGAACAAACCAATGTAGTCGTAGGGTTCGTAAAGAAAGCGGTTACACTATAATCACCCGAATTTATTGGCATTACATTGCTAATAGATGGGCTTTGAACATTTGAAGTAAACCCTGAAGGACCAGACCAAGAAAAAGCATTAGGCTGCGCAGCAATACTAGTATTTAATGTTAAGTTTGATCCAGGGCAAAGTGTATAATTTGCACTTGTTGGAACGGCTGTATTAATAATTACTGCCACTAAACTTGTATCTTTTTTACAAGTTAATGTTGATGTAAATATTAAAGGCGTATTTGGTGCAGTAGTAAAAGCTGTACTTGCCAAACTTTGTGTGTAATTATAAACAGCAGTTCCGCTATATGTTCCGGAATTTAACGAGCTGGAATTTACGATGGAAGGTGTTTGTGTATTTGAAGAAAAACTGTTTGGACCTACCCAAGAGTATAAAGAACTTACAGTTTGACCAGCAGCAGCCACCGTAGGGTTTATTGGTGTTAATGAAAAGTTTAATGTTGTTCCCTGACAAGCTGGTGCATTTACACCAAACACCGAAATTGTAGGTGTTTGATTTACCATAACTTGCACTGTGCTCGCGCAAGCGCCAACCGTACCATTTGTGCCAGCATAAACAGTATAAATTCCACTAGCTAAAGAGGTTGGGTTGGGAGAAAATAAAAATTGAGTAGTTATTACAGTGCCCGGGCCAGGGGTTGTTTGGGTCATATAATTGCCAACGGTTGGTGTTGTAGCTGGGTTAACAGCTGTTGCTGTTGAATTTACAACACTACTAAAGCCGCCCGGTCCTGTCCAAGAGAAAGTTAAAACACCTGTTGCAGTTGTTGTTATTTGAGCTGATAGACTCAATGTGTTTAATGCTGGAGCTGAGCGCGAACACATTGCATAGCTTTCGATAACTTTTGGATTTATGCCAGGAAGATAATAAATAGTTACATTTCCATTTCCATTTTGAGCTGCCGGCGCACATAATGAACCTGCTGGATAAAAACTTGATCCACCCCCGCCGCCGCCGCCGCCATTTGCACCAGTGCAACAACCATCATTTCCGCCGCCGCCGCCGCCATAATAACCGCCGCCGCCGCCGCCGCCAGATGCAGTTTGCCATGGACCACCTTGTCCGCCAACGCCCAGTACTCCCGGAGAACCTCCAGGAGGGGTTGCTGCCCAAGGTGTTCCGCCAACACCACCGGCAAATTGTGTTCCTCCACCGCCACCAGAACCAAAAGTATTACATCCTGCCGCGCCGTTATTGCAATTTGCCGCCCCACCGCATACTGAATTTGAACCACCACCTGCACCACCGCCGCCTCCAGCTACAATTATTCTATTAGCTAAAGCGAAGGGTGCCACTCTAATATCTGAAGCACCTCCACCCCCATATGAGCTATATGCTGCGCTACCAGTTGAAGCCTGGCCTGTACCACCTCCATTAAAACCGCCAGAAGCAGCTCCTTGAGTTCCGGCACCGCCTACCATAATTTGAAATACCTGACCTGGTGTTACCGCATAAGTTGCTTGTATTGCAGCTCCGTTGCCACCGTTGCCGCCTCCTTTTGCACCTCTAACAACAAATGTAACAGTAGATACACAGAGAGTACTTGGAACAGTAAATGTTTGAATCGCACCAGTAAAGGCGAAATTTACAGACGTGGCAGCTGGAGCAATTGGTGCTAAAACTTGTCCACGAACACTGGTAAATGCTAATAGTATTAAAGATATGATAAAATTTTTCATAAGATTTCTTTCAACGAAATTTATATTTAAGTTTTCTTTTTTCATTTATTCTTTTTGGACACCTAATTAATCTAAAAATTAACTTATCATTGATAAACAAAATTAGACATTAAAGCTCTGATCGGTGCTTTTTTCAGTAAGTCAAAAGGGGGGTTTACTCAATCACATCAGACCTAAAGTTTAGGTTTTAATTTTAACAAATACGTTTTACTGTCCTTTAAAACGATAATGCCCAATAATAGTATAAGAAAAGAGCATATCCTCAATGTTATTACCACCTCCAATGTTATGGGCAATTAGATAACGTTTACCATCGGGCGACCGCTGGTTGGTAACAATGCCAATGTGAGTGATACCGCTTACTACCTTTTTGTTTTGCAGGTTCCAGGTAACAAGGTCGCCGGGTTTATAATCCTCGGCCTTGTCAGTTACCACCAACTCTGCCTTTTTATTCTTAAAATAGGTCATCAGGTTGGGCACCCTTCTATGGTCAATATTGGTATCGGGGGTTTTTAGCTTCCATAATTTGGGATAGTCCTTAAAATGTTTAACCATATCCTCATGCACTTCTTTTTGAAGATCGATGCCAACCCCTCTGTATGCCCTGATAACCAAATCAGTACAAACACCGGTATTTGCCGGAACGTCTCCATTAGGATATTTTATTTGAACATAAGCAGGTACATATGTAACTTTTATTTTAGTTTGATTTACTGCCTGAACAACCAGTTTTTGAAAAAAATCATTTTCCTGTTTAAACGAAAACATCGCAAAAAACAAGCAAAAAAGAGCAATTTTATGTGGTTTTAACTTCATTTTGGTATAAAAATAGCAAATTTTAGTGAAAACCTATTTTTATTTTCTTGCCAAATTTTAACCCTCATTGATTTTAAAAATTTTGTACCTTTCCAAACCATATATTTAAAACTATGAAGGGAATTATTTTAGCAGGAGGCTCAGGCACACGTTTACACCCGCTTACTTTAGCAATGAGTAAACAAATGATGCCTATTTACGATAAACCAATGATCTATTATCCCTTGTCTGTTTTAATGATGGCTGGTATAAACGAGATCTTAATAATTTCTACACCTCATGACCTTCCTCACTTTGAAAGACTTTTAGGAACAGGTGAAAGTATAGGATGTAAATTTTCTTATATCGTGCAAGAAGTACCAAATGGCTTAGCGCAAGCTTTTGTTTTAGGCGAAAAATTTATTGGTAACGATAAAGTAGCTTTGATTTTAGGAGATAATATTTTTTATGGCATCGGCCTCGGTGGTGCGTTACGTCAAATAAATAATCCAGTAGGTGGAGTTGTTTTTGCCTATCATGTTAGCGATCCTGAACGTTATGGTGTTGTTGAATTTGATAAATCATTTAATGTTCTTTCAATTGAAGAAAAACCCAAAGAGCCAAAATCAAATTACGCAGTACCCGGTTTATACTTTTATGATAACACCGTGGTACAAATTGCTAAAGATCTTAAACCTAGTCCCCGCGGCGAATACGAAATTACTGATGTAAATAAAGAATATTTAAAACAAGGTAAATTAAAAGTATCTATAATGGACCGCGGAACTGCGTGGTTAGACACCGGAACTTTTCCTTCACTTATGCAAGCCGGCCAATTTGTGCAAGTAATTGAAGAACGCCAGGGTTTAAAAATTGGCTGTATTGAAGAAGTTGCTTTTAAAATGGGTTACATAAATAAAGAACAATTAATAAAAGTTGCTACACCATTAACTAAAAGTGGTTATGGTACATATTTATTGGATGTTGCAAAGAACTCTTAATTTTTTTTCGTGAATAATTATCAAGCATTCTTCGATCTTTTCTTAAAACATTTAGAAGATTACCGATCTGGTTTAAATTCCAGATCGCCAAAAGAACTTTACGAACCCGAAAATTATATTCTATCTCTGGGTGGAAAAAGATTACGTCCGCTACTTGCTTTAATTGGCTGCGATCTTTTTGATAAAGACCCTAAACTAGCTTTAAACTCTGCTCTTTCGGTTGAACTCTTCCATAATTTTTCGCTAATACACGATGATATTTTAGATGCTGCTCCTTTGCGCAGAAATAAAGAGACCGTACATATAAAATGGAATACCAACATTGCTATTTTAAGCGGCGATGTAATGCTGATAAAAGCGAAGCAGGTTTTAGAACATTACGATTTTAAAGAGTTTAAAAAATTAAATGTGCTATTAAATAAAACGGCCATTGAAGTTTGCGAAGGACAACAGCACGACATGAATTTTGAGAACAACGAAAACGTTCATGTAACAAATTATATTGATATGATTACCAATAAAACTGCTGTATTATTGGGTTGCAGTTTAAAAATGGGCGCCATTAACGCCAATGCAAAAGAAGAAGATCAAAATAATTTATATGCATTCGGAAAACATTTGGGTGTTGCGTTTCAATTAATGGATGATCTTTTAGATGCATTCGCAACGGATCAAAAAAAATTCGGGAAACAAGTTGGCGGTGATATTCTCGCAAACAAAAAAACATTTTTATATTTAAAGGCACTTGAGCTCGCTAACGAAAAACAAAAAAAAGTTCTTAAAAAATTATTGAAAGAAAAAGATCCTGCTAAAAAAGTGGAAGGGGTTTTGGCAATTTATAATGAACTCAATATAAAAAAATTATGCCAGCAGGAAGCCGATACACACACCCTGCAAGCTATTGATCTTTTAAATAAGGTCAATGCCAATCCTTCAAAAAAAGAAGCATTAAAAAGCTACGCCAAAGAACTTTTAAACCGACAAGCCTAATTAAATTAATGACATACCAGGATTATAAACACGTAATACCTATTCAGTTACGCTTTAATGATGTTGACAGGCTTGATCATGTAAACAATGCCTGTTACTTAAGTTTTTTTGAATTAGGACGCGTAAAATATTTTGATCAGGTTTTAAGCAATAACATTAACTGGAACGAGAAGGGTTTTATTACTGCCAGAACAGAAATAGATCATATTACGCCACTTTATTTGGTGGACGAAGTATATTGCTGCACCAAAATAATAAAGCTTGGTACAAAAAGCATGACCATAAAAAACGTGATCTTAAAAAAAGTAGATGGTCAGTTAATTGAAGCGGCAAAAGGTATTGGCATTTTAGTAGCCATGGATTATTTAAAGAAAATAAGCATTGACATTCCTACCAACTGGCGAAAACTGATAGAAGATTTCGAGAAATAATTTTAAAGATCGTCAAGGTCAACAATATTCAACAATCTGCCGCCGAAAAAATAGATCTTGTTTTTCATTACAATACTTCTCTCAACTAAATTAAATGTTGCCAGCAATTCAAAGTTCTTATTAATAACGTAAGTGTCCTTAAAATTAAAGATCACCGTTTTATCTTTATAAACCTTATCACGTTTAAATAATTCAGTAAAGTGGTATTCATATTGAACATCAACTTTATCTACTCCATAAACTTTGTTATTTTCGGTTTTAAAATAAACTACATTATCATTAATAAAATTTAATGGCACGTAATAACCTTCTTTTTCAACAAAATATTCGTCACCATTAATAAACTCTACAAAACGGCCGTACTTGTGATCATCAAGCGGGATAAGATTTTCAAAAGATTCGTTATTGGAATTTGTTTGAATGATATTTTTTTTATCCGCCAGCAAATACGATTGTTTTTGAGGTAAAAAATCAATTAAGTTTTCAGACGAAGTAAATTTACTTTGCGAATTAATTTTCCCGGTAGCTGCATCCACATTCATTACAAATGGTTTGCCGTATAAAACATAATTATCTTTAAACTGGCTTAAACCTAAATTAATTAATGTAATAGCCGAACCACTTTTTGTTAATATCATTTTAGAAATTGGCAACTCTTTCAGATCTAACTCCCATAGCAATTCGCCATTTGTTTTTACAGCTATCGCCTTTTCTTTCCCCGAAAAATAGATAACATCTCCATCTATAAGGATATTAGAGCCCAAATGCGTTAATAAATTATCTTCTTTAGTTGTTTTAAACGATGTATTTATTTTTTGAACGTTTTCTTTATGTACAACAGAGTATACAAGTGTTTTTTGATTCTTTTCAGCGGTAACAAGCGGGTGCGACCAAAGTAAACCCGTATGAATATTAATTGCATGCAAACCGTTTGCAGCAATAATAATAGTTGTATCATTTAAATATTTTACATCCATCCAATCTTCTTTGTGAGATAGATTGGCTTTCCAGTATACAGTTCCATTCAATAAACTAATGCAATTTAATTCATCCGGTTTTTTTGGATCATCATACGTTAAACCCGAATTGTTTGCAGCTATGGCATACACGATCCTGTCTTTAAAATCGTACACCTCAAAACCATGTTTTTTATCGTAACGACTTGTTTTTACCTCGTTAGAAAAAAGTAAAAAATCGCCGGTTAAATTAAGATCAAAACGTAAACTTTCATACAACCAGTTAATGGAATCGGTGGCACAATTTAATCCTGCAATAAATCCTTTGTTAACATACAACCTGCCAGATGGATCTTTTTTGCGTGTAGAAAATATTAATTGGTTAGAGGCTGTGTCTGATTGGTAATCGTATAAAGGCGAACTTAAGCTAAACGTTTTAGCTGTAATTGTTTTTATACTTGTAGCCGAAATACCAACATCTTTCGTAAAGGATTTATAATAGTTCATTTGTGTTTGCCCAAAACCCGAAAAGGTTAGGCAAACAAAAAAAAGAAAACTAAAAACGTATCTCATAAAAATATTTTAAAATTAAACTTTTAATCCAATTATCAGCACATCATCTACCTGCTCCAGATCGCCCTGCCAGTCGGCAAGTATCTTATCCAGAAAATCCATTTGTTCTTTCACTGGTTTTTGAGAGATCTGCGTTAGCAATTTCCGGAAGTTGCCTACCATGAACTTTTTACCCTTTGGTCCGCCAAACTGGTCGGCGTAACCATCACTAAAAACATACAACTGATCGTTCTTTTGTAGTTGGATCGTAACGTTATCAAAATTCTCTTTCTCTCCTATAAACGCTCCAATAGGAAATTTGTTTGCACCATATTGAATTAATTCTCCATTCCTTACGATATATAATGGATTATAAGCTGCGGCGTATTGTAACTCTAGTGTGTCATAATTAATGCAGCACAGGGTTATATCCATACCATCTTTAGATTGCGTGCCCTTATTACTTACGTGCAAGGTATTAATTACACCTTCTCTTAATTTATCCAATATCTCAGATGGTTTTATTATATCCGTATTACTAATGATGTCTTTTAAAATATTATGGCCTACTAAACTCATAAAAGCGCCCGGCACACCATGCCCAGTGCAATCTACCGCAGCAAAGTAAGTAAGGTTGTTTTTCTTCTCCACCCAATAAAAATCACCACTAACAATATCTTTTGGCTTAAATAATACAAAAGAGTTGGGGAGAATTTGATCAATGATAGTTTTCGGCGGTAAGATCGCTTCCTGGATCCTTTTTGCGTAATGAATACTATCGGTTACCTGTTTGTAAAGAATCTCTAACTCTTCGTTCTTATTTTCGATCTCTGATTTTTGACGCACAACCTCTTCGGTTCGCTCCATTACTTTACGCTCCAAACTACGTTCGTTCTCTGCAAGATCATCCCTCATCTTTAATAATGCGTGACCTAAAGTATCATCTTTGCTTAATGGTTTGTAATTAGCATCAAACTTTCCCGCCCCAGTTTCCTTTGCAAACTTGGTTGTTTGCTCCATCGACTGGATAAGATCGGTTAAAGCAACGCCCATTTCACCTACCTCATCATTTCTTGTTTGAATACGTTCTTTAGGCAAAATACCAAGGCCCATCGAAAGCAACATTTTCTTTAAAACCTGTATTGGTTTTGTAATAGAGCGCGTGGTGTACAAGGCAATTAAAGTTCCGCCAATTACAAGGGTAATGCCTAATAACTGCACAAATCCTTTTAAGAATTTAAACGAATCAAACATCTCATCCTTTACTTTTTCAGCAGCCTCCTGTTTAAAAGCAATCAATGAATTAAGGTTACGGTAAATAGTTTTGATGTTAACTTCCGAATCCTCATATGGCAAACGCGCCATCATGTAAATGTTTGGGTCTTCGTAAGCCTCAGCTGAATTTAACTGACCAATGATCTCGTTCTGATACACTTTAAATAAAGTTTCAACCCTGCCAAAAATTACACGTAGTTGTGTTTTTTCATCAGCCGACCATGTTAGTGATAACGCTAGTAATAATTTTTTCTTTTCAGGATATTCTACGCGAATAATATTTTTTAATTCATCCCTGAATTCAATATCATTAAAACTTTTATTGTAAAACCATTTTGAAACGTTTGTATGCGAGCGTTGTAATAAAAGGTTTAATTCCTTTAACTCAGCAACACTTGGTGTTACTTGCCCCACCACAGTTTCGGTTTGTTTTTTGCTATCATTTAAAGTAAAAACAGTTAAAATAAAAGCCACCATTGTTAAAACAATAAATGAGCCAAATCCTAATCCAATTTTTCTTCCTATTGTGAATCTAATTGCCATTAGTCTATTTTAATATTTAACTCTTTACATTTTTTCTTAAACTCTTCTTCCTTCGCTTTATCGTTCAGCATTTTGTAAATGCTATGAAGTGCTTCAACCGCTTTTACATTTTTATTATCAACTTTATAAACTTTTATAATAAACTGCTCAGCTTGTTTTGCCAGTTTAATAATATTTTCCTGTACCACATCTATTTGCGAGAAGTCTGCACCATAATCCAATCCCTTACCTAAATTTACCGCCTGGTTGTAATACATGATACCCAGGTTAATGTTTGCAGAAGGATTCTCCGGTTGAATATCCAATACTTTTAGTAAAGCAATTTTTGCTATGTCTTGGGCAGAAGTATTTTTATTATCCTTATTAAAAATATCCGAATATATACTACCAACGGCCAAATAATATTCAATATCCCTGGCAGTAAAATTTGTTCCTGGTTCAGCTACACCAAAATTTTCTTTAAACCGGTTATAAGCAATAAGACTGCGGCTGTAGTTAATAGAATCCATCAACAATAATTTAGACAGGTTAAAATAACCCGCTGCAATATTTGAAAGTAATTTTTTATTGTTAGTTGTAAAGGTTTCATCCGGCTTTAATTTACCTGAAGTTTTTAAAGAAGAAAGAATGGTATCACGTAAAGAAGAGTTCAATTTGAGTTTATCGCTACGCTTGTAAATTTCAAAATAAATATAAGCGCGGGTTGTCCAAGCCACATAATCACCTTTTGTTTCATCGTGTACAATAACACTATCAATAGCCAGCCTGGCCATGTCAGCATTTTTAGATTGCAGTAATTGTTGGGCTCGGTTAAGCTTATCATTCTGCGCAAAACCATTTACAACACATAGCAATAAAATGCTATATGTAAAGGTTTTTAATATGTTGCGCCATTTGCTCATTTTAATTTGTTTTAATATTACTCAACATTAATTGCTAGTGCTTTAAAATCATCATTTGTTTTTAGGCCGGCTTTTACAGCATTATTTTTATTATACTCAAATTTTAATTTGTTATCTACAACTACAAAATTTATACTCGATCCTGTTTTGCAGGCATTGGGACTTTCGGCAACAACTAAAGTGCTTTTTGATTTGCTTTTAGAAGAAACATCTGCAACCACTTTCGAAACTTCAGGCAACAGATAAACTATTTGCGCAGAAATAGCGGCATCAAATACATAAGAATTTTTTACTTCAATATCCTGATTACCTACCTTTTTTTTGCTGGCTAAGGTTTTTAATTCGGTAATAAGATTTTCGTTCTTGCCAACAACGTAAATTATAAAATTGCCAGCCTTCTTTTTGTCAGACCATTCAAAATATCGCGTAAAATTGTAAAGAAAAACAGCCTTTATCTTTGCGTTGGTGTCATAATTAGATGGTTGTTGAAATCTAACTGAGACAACACAAAATAACAGTACCCAATATTTAAAATTTTTGGCCAGTTTTTTTAAAAATTTATCTAATTTACAAATATAATGTTTGCTTTTTAATAGCTTTTATTGTTATTTTCATAATTTAGTCTTAAAATCGTATCACAATTGAGTGCCACTAACAAATACAGCAGTTACTCTGATAACGATTTAATTAACGTTTTTTTAGAAAAAGATGATAATAACATCGTTGGGATCCTTTATGAGCGCTATGGTCACCTGGTTTTAGGTTTATGCATAAAGTACCTTAAGAACAAAGATGAGGCGCAAGATGCAGTAATTCAAATATTTACAGGCCTAATGAAAGACCTCAAAAAGCATAAAATTGAGTTCTTTAAAAGCTGGTTATACGTTTACAGCAAGAATTTTTGCCTTATGGAACTGCGTAAAAGGCAGAGTATGCTTAAGAAAGAGCTCGAATTAAAAGAAAATGTGCACTTAATTATGGATTTTTCAAATCCTGAGCATCTCAATGAAAAGGAGAAGCAAATTGTGATAATGGAAAAGGCTATGGAACTATTAAATATTGAACAAAAAAAATGTATAGATCTCTTTTATTTGAAGAACAAATCTTACATAGAAATTGTTGACATTACAGGTTACACGGCCAACGAAGTAAAAAGCCATATACAAAATGGCAAAAGAAATTTAAAATTAAAAATGGAAATACTAATTAATGAAGACCCCAATAAATAAGGATAATTTAGATCAACTTTTTAATAAAGCAAAAGCGGATAAACAAGGTTTGGATGACTTTGAGAAAGATGCTATTGAGGGTTTTGATATGTTGGAGTCTGAGCAGGAAGCAGCTGATCTTAAAGCTTCATTAGATACACGCATTCAAAAAGAATTATTTGCTAAAGAAGAAGAAAAAAATCCAAAAATTTATTGGTTTGCCGCTGCAGGTTTAATTTTAGTGGTTGGTTTAAGCGTACTATTTATTTTAAATAATAACGATTCTCTTTCTAAGAGTCATGATCTTGCTATAACAAATACAGTGCAGGAAAATGAGAAAAATGTTTTACCGGATAGTAAAGCAGAATTAAAAGAAGAAACTATAGCTCCGCCAACTGAAGCAGCAACTTTGACGGACGAAGAAAGCCCTGCAAAAAAAACTGAAGAAAAATTAAAATCAGGAAAATTAGATCTGCAAGATCAGGCCGGTGAAAAAGATATGGTTGCTGCTACCACTAATAATAAAGTTGCTCAAGATGAAAAAGAAACCAAACCAAGAATGGTTGTAGCGGCTTCTACAAAGGGCCCTGTTGATATTAAACAGATTGAAAAAGAACAATCTGAAAGAAAAAAAGAAGTTGCTGCTGATGAAATGACTTCAGTTGGTTCAGGTTCAAATTCAAAAAATAATAACACTACCGCAGGCATAGATGATCTTGCTAAAGGTTCAAAAGATAAAGAAGGTGAGGCTTTTAAATCTATTACTACTAAAACGCCTGATCAAAAAGCAAAATTAGCTGAGACAGAATCTACACCTAAAAATGAAGTTGCGTATGGAAGCCCAAAAGAAAAAGCAAAAAAAGAAGATAGAAGGAATGATAACGACGCTGAAGAAGATTTAAATCAGCCTGTGGCTATTAATATGGATAAGAACACTTCCGTTAACAGGGAAGAAAAAGCAGGTAAAAAAGCAAAAAGGGCAAATAATAAACAAAGTGCTACAGGTGCGGTAAGCGAAAATAACGACTATAAACCAGGCTCACCAAATATTACCACAACAAAAGATGCTATTGTTCTTGAAAACACTGCGTCGGCCGAAGCCCAAAAAGAACCTGCAATAAATTGTTATTATACTGGTGGCGAAACAGCAGCTACAACTGATTTGAGAGATAAATTAAAAGGTAAAGATATAGACCAAAAATTTGACGTAACACTTTTTGTGAACGAAAAAAAAATGGTAGAAAAAGTAGAGTATATAAATTCTTACGATCTTACTGCAAAACAAAAAGATGAACTAACAAAAATTTTAAAGACCTTATGCAAATTTAATTTCTTTGTAAATCCAACTACAAAAGGATTATTTCCTTATAAGATCATTTATAGACCTTAATAATCTATGAATACCAATTAGTACGAATTTACGAATCGAAGCTCTCCATTTCCTATTTGTAAATTCGTATTGAATTCGTAATTCGTAGAATTATAAATTGATTATTTCTTCGTCAACTCCTTAAACACATCTTCCATCTTTTGCTCTTCTTTATTTAAGGTTAAAACGCTTAAATTATTGGCTACAGCAAAATTAAAAATATCTTTACGTACGTCTTCTTTAGAGGTTGAAGCAAGCTGCCAGGTATTGCCTTGTAAATGACTTACCTTTTCGATATTGGTTATTTTGCGAAGTAATTTTTCGGATACTTCCTTATCAAACTCTACAGTAATAATTTGTTGGGTAGTGTTTTTTTGAAGATTTTTTGTTTCGTCGTTCGCAACAATTTCTCCTTTATTAATGATAATTACACGGTCGCAAATAGCTTCTACTTCCTGCATAATGTGTGTACTTAACATTACCGTTTTTTCTTTTCCTAGTGTTTTTATTAATCCACGAATTTCTTCCAGTTGATTTGGATCTAAACCGGTTGTTGGCTCATCCATGATCAACACTTTTGGATCGTGAATAATGGCTTGCGCTAAACCAACACGCTGACGATAACCTTTACTTAAAGCGCCAATTTTTTTATTCTGTTCAACTTGCAGGCCGGTCATCTCGATCATGTCCTTCACACGACTCTTTAAATTTTTTATTTTATAAATGCCACCAACAAATTCTAAAAATTCTTTTACATACATATCCAAATACAATGGATTGTGCTCTGGCAAATAACCAATTTGTTTTCTTACTTCTAAACTTTGTTGTGTAATATCAAATCCACATACCTTGGCAGTTCCTTCTGTTGGCGGAATGTAGCAGGTAAGTATTTTCATCATCGTACTTTTTCCGGCACCATTCGGACCTAAAAAACCAACTATCTCATTACTCCCAACTTCAAAAGAAATATTATTCAGTGCCTTTTGAGCGCCGTAAAGTTTACTTATATTATTTACCTGTATTGACATGTAGTTTCTGGTTTCGTTTTCTATTTATTTTCCCTGAAAACATTTGTTACTACCCAACCTTTTCCCCAATCTTCAACTTCAGCTTCCGACCAAAGTTCAGGAAAGAAAATTCTTTTTTGAAAACGCGGTGGTAAATATTTTTGCCAGTTAGTGCCGCCTGTTGCAGCAATATCTTCGGTGTTTTGTTGAAGGTACTGAACAGCAGATTTGTAATGTACCAAAGGCCAGTTAATATTTACATTAACATCTAATTCTTTTAAAGCATTAATTACTTTCACACCTTTTTGATCGGCTTCAGGTAGTGACTTATACTTAGCCCAAACATTTTTTGTTTTATACTCGTTAGCTAACTTAATAAAATCCTTAGCGTATTTTTTTTCGAATTGCAGGAGCGTTAACGTTTTTTTACCTGTACTTAACTCTGTTGCACCTTTGTTCCAATAAATATTGGTAAACATTTCTTCAATAGATGGATTCTTATCCTTTAAAGTTGGTCTTACTTCTTTATCAACCAAATTAAAAAAATCGGTAGAGCAAATTTCTATCTTGCGGTATTGCGCGCTCTGAAATCCACTTGCAGGAAGCAAGGCCATACGGTAACGCAGGAATTGTTCTTTCTCCATACCGTTTATCATGATCTCAAAAGATTTTGTCAGCGCTTCAAAGTAACGGTTAATGCGACCAACTCTTTCAGCAAAAAATTCAGGTTCTAGCTTTTCTTTCCAGCCAACTAGTTTTCCATTAGGTAAAATATTTGGTCCGTTATTTCCAATTTGTTCAAATTCATGCAAGGCCAATTTAAAATATAACTCGGTAATTTGATGATACATGATAAATATCATCTCGTCAGGAAAATCCGTTTTTGGATTTTGTAGTGTCAATAATGTTTCAACTTGTGTATAATCCCAGTAGGTTAAATAATTCGATAATAATAAACCATCTAAATAGCTATTTATATCCTGCCCCATTTGGGCATACTTATCTTCCAGTAATTTAATTTTCTCTTCCGTTTTGATGTCTATTGCCATAACTATATCTTTTTATTTCTATTTTACCTCTCGTAAGCCTCTCAAAATTACTCATTTTTATCTATTTATTCCTCTTTTATTCATCGCCTTTTGGTAAGCGTTGGCATATCTTAAATGCTCTTCGTAAGTACAGGAAAAATCAGAGTAACCGTTCAATTCCGGTTTAGCACAAAAGAAAATGTATTTGTGTTTTATATGATTTAAAACAGCATCAATGGATTGTAACGAGACAAGGCAGATCGGTCCCGGAGGCAAACCTTTATTTTTGTAAGTGTTGTATGGTGAATTGATCTCTTTGTCAGCATCCAAAACCCGTTGAACATCAAAATTCTTATTTGCGAATTTTAAAGTGGGATCTGCCTGCAATAACATATCCTTACGAATACGGTTAATATAAACGCCTGCAATTTTTTCCTGTTCGCTTTCTATCGCGCTTTCAGATTGTGCAATAGAAGCCAATGTAATTACTTCAGGAACAGAGAAGCCAATTTTTTTTGCTATTGCTTTGCGTTTTTCGTTCCATACGGCGTTATAGGTTTGTTTTAGCGCAGCAATAAATTCATCCATACTACAGGCCCAACCAATTTCGTAAACGCCAGGACGTATCAAAGCAAAGGCATTATCCGGATCTAATTTAAAATCGTCGTACAATTTTTTTTCATCGCTTAAATAATTTTCAAGATCTTCTTCGTTCAGTTCCAATTTATCATCCACATAAGCAACAAATTCTTCCAAATTATGAATTTGAGAATTAAAAGTAAGCTTAACTTTTTCCTGTTTGTTATATTTAATTAAATTAATGATCTGGCGCTTGGTCATACCATTAGTTATACGGTATTTTCCTGGATGGATGTTCTTATCCAGATCCATTTTTTTTGCCAGGAATTCAAATGCTTCAAGGTCGTCAATAATATTCTCTGAATTAATATCGTTGATCACATCTTCAAACGTGTCATTGCTTTCAATATAAACGTAAGTGTAATTCTTATTTTTTAAATGTATAGCGCCTGCAATATATTTTTGGTAAATAAAATAGCCACCTGCTCCTAATGCAAGAATTAAGATCAAACTAATTATTTTACCTTTTCCTTTTTTACTCATAAAAAACGTTCAATTTGTTCTAACGCCATTTTTGCTTTTTGGTTTTTTGGATTCTTTTTCAAGATCATTTCTAAATATTTTATAGCTTCTTTTTTATTTTTTTGGAACGCATAATAACCTGCTAAATTTAATAATAATGGTTCATAATCCGGGTCTATCTTTTCAGCATTTTTATAAAGTCTAAATGCCTCTGCCTGTTGTCCCTGGCTTAATCGTATATATCCTAAATTCGTCATCGCCGAAACATGTTTCGGATTTTCTTTCAAGATAAAAGAAAATTGTTCAATAGCATCGTTAAAATTATTTAAACCTGCCAAAGTACTCCCCAATTTATTCCTGAAATCCAAATTATAAGGTGCCAGCTTAACAGTTTGTTTGAACCATTTAACAGAACCCGGAACATTATTGGTATTATAATACGATTCTGCAATTCGGTAACAGGTCCATGCATCTATATTATCATAAGAAACTTTTGTAAACAAAATATTAAAACATTTTTGTTCGCCGGCTTGATTCACATACCCAATAACTTTTTGAAAATCTTGTTTAATAAAATTTAACTGAATCAAAGCGCGAAGGTTAGTGAACAGGTCATTAGCTGTTCTATCCTTTAATAAAGCAGTTGCAGAATCCAAATAAGGATTATCCTGATCGAATTTATCGTACTGGTTAATGTACGCTTGTGCTTTTGTTAATGCACTTGGGTCTTTTTCGTTGATAGAATATAAACCCACAAAGGTTTTAATCTTATCTTTTTCTACTTTAGAAATTGGTTTACGAATATAATGATCGTGTACAGAAACGTGCGGAATATCTGTAGAGCCTGTTGCAGGCATGTGGCAGTTGACGCAATTCAAAAATTTGGAAGGCGCGTGACCTTGTTTTACGCTTCGTGCCAATACAACATTTTTATCTGTACACAAAAGATCAGATTTTCCATTTGAATTGTGGCAACCATTGCAGGCGTCATTAAAAATATCAGTATTCGTTTCCTTAACGCTAACGTGTGGATTGTGACAGGTAACGCAGGTCATTGCGCCTTTATATGGTTTCAAAGCAGAGGTGGCCGAGCCTGACGAGGTTACTTTTTCATATGACTTAATAAAGCAAGCACTTTGTTTTAACCTATCGGCATGCGAGGCCATAATAAAATCTTCGTCAGCATTTTTATATTTTGGTAAGAACACCGAAATATAATCGCTTAATTTTTGTCCTGGTTTAAAATCATAAAATGACTTGCCTTCTTTTAAAACCGCATTACCTTGTAAATGGCAACGCTGGCAAAGATCAAATTGCCTGTCGATAGATAATTTTGCAGGATTAACAATAGAGTAATCAATAAATTTAGAAGTATCCACTTTGGTTCCTGTTCGTCTTTCCGCAACATGTATAGAACCCGGACCATGACAACGTTCACAATCGATCCCGGTTGGAATGCTGGTGAATTTATTTTCTGAGCCCAAAACGAAATCAGGATAACCGATATGGCAACTCATACATTCTAAACCTATCTTTCTTGTGAAATGTGTATTAAAACCATTTTCAAAACCCGGCGGCATATCCCAGTGTTTCTTTTGCGTGTAATAGGTCATTGGCATTTGGTTGATATAACCATTAACCGATTGCAAATGCGAATTGGTATGTTGACCCGAACCAATAATATAATTAACTTTTTCTGTTCTAGAAAAGATCGTATCGCGTTTTTCTAAACGGTATTCTTTAAAATACAAACTATCGTTCTTCCAAAAAGCATTGTAATGCATATTCGAAAATTTATCATAGATAGTTGCTTTTGAAAAATCGGCAGAAGATTTTTCTTTAGTGGCAAGTCCTAAAGATTTGCCCATGCCGGTTTTGATAAAGCTACTGTAAATATCCTGGTGACAAAGTTTACAGGTATTCATGCCAACATATTTGGCCGAATCGGAATGATTTAAATAAAATGATGTATCTTTTTTTGGAACTTCCTCTGCGATCTTTGAATGTGGCACATCGCAAAATTTTAGTAACCCAACTAGTGCAATAGCAACAGATAAAAATATATGGACTTTTTTAGGCACCAGTATTTATATGTTGCAGAAACCAAACATCTTCAAAAGAATTAATCCCTTTTTTATGCCATGCTTTTTTTAAACCACATTTTTCAA
The DNA here is from genome assembly GCA_030681615.1 of Bacteroidota bacterium. Lineage (GTDB taxonomy): Bacteria > Bacteroidota > Bacteroidia > B-17B0 > Aurantibacillaceae > Aurantibacillus. The sequence goes on along the minus strand of JAUXSA010000134.1, from coordinate 16,792 downwards.
AGCCCGCTTTTTCAAACAGAGCAAGGCTGGCGGTGTTAGACTGGTTAACGTTAACATAAATTTGTTTTAGGTGTAATGTTGTAAAAGCATAAAATTTCATTAACTCAATACACTCCAACGCAAAACCGTTACCACGAAATTGATCGTGAATATATATTCCTAAACCACATCGTGCATGTTGTGGTTCAAATTCAAAAAGGTCTATAATGCCAATTGTTTCATTTGTATCTGCTTTACAGATCATTAAACGCAATTGTTTGTTGGTGTAAATATCCTGGTAGGCAGTATTTACAAATTCATCCAACACGGCTTTTGAGAATGGTGTTTGGGTGTAACTCACTTCCCACAGGCTGTGGTTATTTTCCCAACGGTATAAAATGTCGGCATCTGATGGCTCTAAAGCTCTTACAGAAATATTTTCTCCTTTTAAAAACATCAATCTTTATAATAAGGTAAACGTTGCGCTTTTATTGTTTCATTTAATTCGTCAATTGTATAAAATGGCAATTCCATTACATTTTTATGCATCTCAAAATTTAAAGCGCCTGCAAATTCTAAATAAGAATTATAGTTCAAACGTTTCATTAGATCATAATATAATTCTGCTTCTATTAATTGAACAGCATAAAATTCCTCAAAAAATAGTTTAATAGGTGAAAGACAGGTTGCTTCATTTTGTCTTACAGGACCAAATTTTTTAATTGTTTCTTTAAACATTTCTGTTTGATGATCTAAACTAAAAACCGGATGTTTTTTTAATTTTATAAAAACACTTTCTATTTTTTTTTGAGAGATCGTTTTTAGTAACGCCTCGATCGTTACATTTAATTCGTGCCCTTTGATTGTAAGCGAATTATAGTTACCGTTAATTAAAACACCAACATGCGGCGGAATACGGTTAGCATGCATTACTACCAGCCAGGAGTCTTTACTTAAGACTTTGTCGTTTAAGGCAACCGTATTAATTTCTATATTAACTGTTTCGCTTATCACTCTATTTCTATTGTACCATTAAATACTTTTACTGCGGGGCCAATTAACCAGATGTTATAAAAATTCTGTTCCAACACTCTTTCAAATGTTACTTCTAAATTTCCACCAAGGGTTTTTATCAAACAATTATTTTTTCCATTCGATATGCCTTTTATTGCCGCAACTAACGCGGCTGCCGTAACACCAGTGCCACAGGAATAAGTTTCATCCTCTACACCTCTTTCGTAGGTACGAACAAATAAAGCATCATCCTGTCTTTCAATAAAATTCACGTTAGTTCCTTCATCTTTAAAACGATCGTTATATCTTATCAATGCGCCGTTCTTTTTAACATCATAACTTTCTACTTCATCAACCATTTTTACAAAATGCGGTGAGCCGGTATTTAAATAAAAATGGTCATCGCCCATTTCAACGGTTTTTACATCCTGCATTTTTAATGATACAATTTCATTCTCATCAATAGTTGCTTCATGCAAACCATCAATGGCTAAAAATCTGGCTGAATTTTTTATCACCCCTAAATGTTTTGCAAAAGCAGTAATACAACGTCCACCATTACCACACATACTGCTTGGGTTGCCGTCGCTGTTATAGTAAACCATTTTAAAATCAGAGCCCGGTTCCAGCTCCAGCAACATTAATCCATCGGCACCAATGCCAAAACGGCGATCACATAAAAAATTTACCTGCGCGTTAGTTAATGAAACTTCATTTTGACGGTTGTCTATCAAAATAAAATCGTTACCTGTGCCCTGGTATTTATAAAACGAAAGTTGCATAAATAAAAGTTAGTTAATTTTTGCTAATAGATCTGAATCAACAACTCTTTCAAGAGATCTAAAATCGGAACCGTAAAAAAGTTTGTAAACCTGGTCGGAACTTTTAATATAATAAGATTTATCCAATTCGTAAAGAGATACATTATTGTAATCTATAAAACCATATAACATTACTTTATTCTTTGAGAAACGGTAACCTTTAGAGTTTAAAGGTGTTTTCCAGAACTCAATAAAATAAAGATCGGATGTGTTTTCTTTAACGCCTGCAACATCTGCTGCCAAAGAATCGGTTGCGGAAACTGTAGGAGTAATACGAATGATCTTCACATTCTTAATGGATAACATTTCATCTGTTGCAATATTGATCTCAGAATTATCGCGTATAAGACTATCTACGTCCGAGTAATTTATCTTGTTTGTTTTTCCAAGGTTAATTTTGAAACGCTCTTTATTTTTCTTTTTTACTTCATCTTCATTATCAGCATTTTTTACAGGTTGTTGAACAACTGTAATTTGCGATTTGGCCGAATCTTTCATTTTATTAAAAAGATCGTTTATTTTAAAAACAAAAAAACCAACGCCCACTAAAAGACCAATTGATAATCCAAAAACAAAAGTGGGTATTTTACGACTGAATCTCATTTAAATTTCAAGAGTAAATTTAGCAATTTTTTTGTTGCGCCGGTTAAGGTTTGTTAAAAAGAATACAAAAACGTAACAACGATATTACCTTTACGTTATTAATCTAAAAACCAAATAAAGAAGATGAAAAAGCTGTTGTCAACCATTTTTGTGGCGTGTTTAGGTGGATTAATATCCTTAGGCGGCGCCCGTTATTTTTATGGGGAAGATAAAAATAACATTAGTCAAATTACAAAGCCATTTCAGCAGGACAATATTAAACTGGCTAACTATATAGAAAGCCAGGGTTCTGCGCTTACCACCGATTTTACAAATGCTGCCGAAAGATCGGTTAACGCAGTGGTACATATAAAGACAATTAGTGAGCAGGTAAATAATTTAAATTATGATCCCTTTGCCGAATGGTTCTATGGCCCACAAAAAAGACAACAAAATTACAGTATGGAAGGAAGCGGCAGTGGGGTTATTATAAGCGATGATGGATATATTGTTACTAATAACCATGTGGTGAGTGGTGCCGATAAAATTGAAGTGGTTCTTAACGACAAAAGAACTTATGTTGGCGAAATAGTTGGTGCTGATGCAAGTACGGATGTAGCTTTAATAAGGATCAAAGAAAAAGGCCTGCCATTTTTAAATTACGGGAATAGTGAAACTGTAAAGATCGGTGAATGGGTTTTGGCTGTAGGAAATCCGTTTAATCTTGAAAGTACTGTTACGGCTGGTATTATTAGTGCTAAAGGAAGAAGCAATATCCTGGATGTGAATAAGCGTCCGATAGAATCCTTTATTCAGACCGATGCGGCAGTAAACCCCGGCAATAGTGGTGGCGCTTTAGTGAATGTGAACGGCGAATTAATTGGTATTAATACGGCAATAGCTTCTAACAATGGGGCATACCAAGGCTATTCGTTTGCAGTACCTGTTAATATTGTTAAAAAAATTGTGAGCGATCTTGTGGAGTTTGGGGTAGTTCAAAGGGCCTACTTTGGTGTAAGCATCCGCGATCTTGATGCAAAATTTGCCGCCGACAAGAACATCAAATTATTGAAAGGTATTTATGTAAATGGCGTAACACTGGGTGGCAGTGCCGATGATGCAGGGATACAAGAGGGTGATGTGATCACCAAAATTGAAAATGCCAATGTTGGAAGTGTTAGTGAATTACAAGAGCAATTAAGTAAATACAGACCAGGGGATAAGATCAATATCGTAACAGTAAGAAATAATAAAGACATGAATATGGCAGTAGTTTTAAAAAGCCTGGATAATACAACCAGCCTGATCAAAAAAAGTGAGATCACAAAAAAATCACTTTCAGCTTTAGGGGCCGACTTTGAAGAAATGAACGCCGATGACCTGGCAAAATTCAGGATCAATAGTGGTGTGAAGATCAAAAAACTTTCGGTTGGAAAATTATCACAGGTAGGCATTAAGGAAGGTTTTATTATTACCAGTATCGACAAGAAAAAAGTAAGCACAACGCAAGATATTACAAATTTATTGGAGAATAAGTCAGGCACAGTGTTGATAGAAGGCTTTTATCCCAATGGCGCCCGCGCCTATTATGGCTTTGCGCTGTAAACCCAATTCTATAACCATTAAAAAAGCGAATCTAAACCATTCGCTTTTTTTGTTTTTAAGAGGATGGTATGTCATAAATTTTTATACTTTTGGTAAGCCAAATTATCAAATTGAAGTTAAACGATCCCATATTAAAATTAAAAAAAAGGATAAAAGAACTTGAAAAAGAGAACAAGGTCTTAAAAAAGAAGAAAGATGTTTTTTTTACAGATAAACCAACAGTAAAAGTCCCTAAAGAAATAAAACCGCTTTTTGATACCGCCTCTTTAACGGTTAAAAAATATTTTGAATCCTTTTCCGCCAACCCAAGCTTATCTAAAATTGAAGTTAATGGGCAGCGGTATATTTTAATGCGCGCTGAATCTTTAGCAAATGATTTTTTTAAGAACATTATAAAATTATATGCCGACCGGCCTTTACCTGAGGCAATAAAAATTGGCAGGAATTTATTGTTTGATATGGCTCACCTAATTGGTATGGAGGATGCTAAAAATTTTCAAACTAAAATGAAATTAAAAGATCCTCTCTCAAAACTATCCGCAGGCCCGGTACATTTTGCATATACAGGCTGGGCCTTTGTTGATATCTTAGAAGAAAGCAAACCGAGCCCTGACGAGAATTTTTATCTTAAATACAACCACCCCTTTTCTTTTGAAGCCGACTCATGGATAAGATCCAAAGAAAAAGCAGATTTCCCGGTATGTACTATGAATGCTGGTTATTCATCCGGCTGGTGCGAAGAAAGTTACGGCATTAATTTAACAGCAGTAGAAATTACCTGCCGCGCAAAAGGTGATAAGAACTGTACTTTTATTATGGCCCCACCTGATAAAATAAATGTTTACCTCCAAAAAGAATCTATAAAATACAAAAGAGTAAGAAAATATGATGTTCCATTATTTTTTGAAAGAAAAAAGGTAGAGGAAAAACTAAATAACGCCGTAAAAGAAAAAGAAACTCTTTTAAAAGAAGTGCATCACCGCGTAAAAAATAATTTGCAGATCATTACTAGTTTATTAAGACTACATGCCGACCAGGAAAATAATCTGCATTTTTCTGAGCTGGTGGCAGAAAGTCAGAACCGCATAACCTCTATGGCTTTAATTCATGAGATGTTATATGCCAATTCAAATTTTAGCAATATTAATCTAGCAGAATATTCAACATCAATTTTCTGTCAGCTGAAAAGCACCTATAATGCCAAATTGGTGAAACTCGACCTTTCTGTACCAAAAGATTTTTCGCTTGAAATGGATAAAATGATCCCGTTAGGATTGATCATGAACGAAATAATAAGCAACGCATTTAAGTATGCTTTTAAAGAAAGTAAAGGAAAGATATCTATTTCGCTCAAAAAAAATAAGCTAACCATTGCCGATAATGGACAAGGTCTTCCGAAGAACTATAATAAAAATGAACGTGATAGCTTTGGGATACAGTTGATACATTTATTAGCAGACCAGATAGATGCAAAATTAACTGTTGACAGAAAAAAAGGCAGTGCTTTTACTTTACATTTTAATAATCCTATTAAACAAGCAATTTTAGCGGATTAAATTATACCTTTAGGAAATCATGTCCGCCACATTTACAAATCAAAATTTAAACCGCTTCAGAGTGATCGCATTACTGGAAGGAGTTTCTTACCTGTTTCTTTTATGCATTGCCATGCCTTTAAAATATAAATTTGGTTTTGAAGCAGCAGTAAAATATACCGGTTGGGCTCATGGTATCTTATTTATAGCCTATATTGTTTTACTTTTAATAGTATGGAAACAATACAACTGGACTTTTAAAAAAGTGGTATTCGCATTTATGGCTTCACTTTTACCCTTTGGTACTTTTGTTTTAGATAAACAATTAAGGGAAAATAAATAATCTCGATATTTTTTAACCACTAAGTTCACAAAGAAGGCACGGAGTTCACAAAGAATTTTTCCTTTGCGTACTTTGTGAAATTTCTTTGTGAACTTAGTGTTTAAATATTTAAACATGCTACCCGAAGCATTTGCATATAGTGTAATCCTTTTTCTCTTGCCAGTTTAATATTATGCTCAGGAATTAGTTCAGGATTTTTATATAATGCCAAAGCCTTTGTAATACTCTCTTCACGCAATAAATGCAGCATAGGATATACAGAACGATTGGTATAATTTGCAGCGTCATCTTTTTCTGCACCTTCAAAACAATAATCAGGATGAAAACTTGCTAATTGGTAAATGCCTTCATACCCTTCATCCTCCAATAATTCCTGTGCCTTATCTACAAGATCTAAATACACCTCAAAGTCTGTATACTCTTTTGGAAAAATGATAAAAGTTGTTTCTATCTCTTCATTCGTATTTAAATAATTGATCTCTTTAATTAATGTTTCAAGACTTACTTTAAGATCTGCATTTGATAGAACAGAATAATGAATGCTTTTTTTAAGAAGGGCTTTAGCCGCAAAAGGACAAAAATTAAGATCAATTACAACCGACTTGATCCACTTTTGAGTTTGTTCTATAATTAAAGTATCGTTCAAAATAAATTTATTTTCTTCCCGTAAATGTGAACAAAATTTTTGAAATAGTTTTTTCTTAGTATACTATTTTAAAAAATATTTTTTTGGTTATCACTGTATCTCCTATCAACACTGCGTTTTAACATATTTTATATTTCTGGCACGGTTGTTGTAAATCTTCTTTCAGACAAACAATCAACTAACTTAAAATAAAATATATGAAAGCGACACGTAAAATTTTCGTGATCCTCTGGGCAATTATTGCATTAAATGTAAATAAAAGCGAAGCACAAGTGGATCTTAAAGCATCTTACATCTTTACAGGAGATTCAATTTTCGGTTTTGATGAAACCGCTGTATCATCAGCTGCACTAGCTAATGGTTGTTATGGTAAAGAATTTAAAGTATTCCTGTACAATCAAAAAAGGATCTACGTTAAACAGAAATACAATTTAAAAACAAAATCGTCAAAAAATCTAACGCTGTTTCAAAATCCTGATTCATTTAAAACCTCTATACTTCCTCAGGGTGGAGCATGTAATAATGAAGATTTTGAATTAGCAACTTCACAAATAAACGCCCCGGGTGCCGTGCAGGGGTGGACACTACAATCAGGTTCGTACAATGGTGGTTGCGTAGCGCCAAATTTCTTTGGTAACAGTACTTATACAGTTTTTTCTGCGCCAACCATCGATCCAAAAATACCCGGACAAATAAGTTCATATTTTGATTCACAGGTAAATACAACACCTTCCGGAAATAGTTTTTTAAAATTAAACGATGCAACCGCGGGTGCAAAAGCTGCACAAGCTTCTAAAGCATTCATTGTAAATCCAAACAACGCTTTATTCCAATACGCGTATTTACCGGTTATCCAGGATGGTACTCATGCCTGTTGCGATCAACCAGGTTTTAGTATTAAAGTTACTGTTACAAATACTGTTACAAACACTTCTACTGTGTTAGCTTGTCCAAACATTTCTGTTGCTGTTCCGGGTGCAGGCTGTTCATTTACGGTGCCACCGGGCGGACCCGTTTTTGTACCTGCAGTTGGTGGCGGATCATGGGTTTATTCAAACTGGACCGCTTCTGCAATTGATCTTTCACCATACTTAAATAATTTAGTTCAAATTGATGTTACCGTAGTTGATTGTGGATTTGGCGGACACGGTGCTTACATTTATTTTGATGCGAAATGTGCGCCGATGACAATTATCGGTAACAATAATCCATTTCCTGCCGGAACACCATCCATTACTTTACCAACCTGTGGTTCAACTGGCGCAACTATTATTGCACCCGGCGGGCTTGGACCCTATTCGTGGGCTGGCTCTGTTGGCCCGCCTTACACGACCCCGTTAATGAGTAATCAAACCCTTACAACAACTAATTCCGGAGACTATACATTAACAATGAATCCTCCGGGATCATGCGCGCCAATTATTCGTGTAATTACAGTTACAATTACACCAGCGCCTCAGGTTTTTGCTTCTGTAGCACAAGCACCTTGCGGTGGAACAGTTGCAGTAGCTTCTTGTACAACAGCTGGTTCTGCATCAGTGGCATCCACAATTGTATGGTCACCTAATCCGCTTTCTTTAAATGCATCTACAACGCAGGCAACTTATGCAATCGGTACAGGTCCAGCAACTGTAACAGTATCCGACCCGTTAGGTTGTATGACAAGTGCAACGGTAAATATTAATGGCGCGCCGCCAGCTCCAACTTTAACCATTACAAACGTAACCGGCTCAGGAAGTATTACCTGCGCGCATCCCTGCATCAATTTTGTTGCAACGAGCAATTATACATTTGGTGCTTTAACATATACCTGGGTAAGTTTGAGTGGAACTTCTAGTGGAACAAACGTTACATTTTGTAACCCTGCACAATATACAGTTACTACAACAGATGCTGTAACAGGTTGTAGTTCTTTTTCTGTATTTACAATTGGGATTAATACAGTTGCGCCAACTTCAACTGTTACTCCAATGGTACAAAATATTATTTGCCCTGCAGGTTCCCCTGCAACATTTACAGGCACAACAAACCCATTAATTGGATGCACAAGCGGTTGGTATTCTCCCTTGGGTGGAAGCGCTATAAGTTCAGGATCTATTTCTATTTTCCCTGCACCAGTTGGCGTTAGTACATTATGTGTAACTGATAATATTAATGGTTGTACAACCTGTAAAACTGTAACGGTTACTTCCTCATCGGGGTTCCCGACTTTTTCGGTAACTAGTCCGCAACAATTTACAATAGGTTGTGGTACTACAAGTTTAGCCACGATCAATATTTCGAATGTTACAACTTTTCCAACACCAGGCGGTGCTGTAAACTATACTCTTTTACCACCAAGTTTTGCTGGTCCATCATATACATTTAATAATAACTCAACCTATACCGTAAATACCCCCGGCCAATATACTGTTATCACTCATGATATCACAAACAATTGCGAAACAAAAGTCCCCGTTTCTATTATCCAAAATACATTTGCGCCGCAGATAACTGCTGCGGCAAGTCAACAAACGTTAACTTGTGATGTGCCGTGCACTTTAATTAAAGGCACAAGTACAAATACCAATGTAGCATTTAGCTGGGCTTTCCCGGGCCCACCGGCAGGTCAGTTACCAAATGATACATTAACTGTTTGTACTACTTCAAACACAACCAATACAGTTGTTGCTACTTATACTTTATCGATAACAGATAATATTAATAAATGCAAAAGCCTACAACCAATAACTATTTATCAGAATATATCGAGGCCAACCGCTTTAATTACCGGTAGCAACCAAATAAGCTGTAATACGCCAACTATTAACTTAACCAATGCAAGTACAAGTAATGTACCGCCTATATTTACATCTATAGGAGTAGTTATTGGATATGTGTGGACAGGACCATCACCTCAACCAACTTTTTCTAATACATCAACGTACATTGCTTTTACACCCGGTACATATACTTTAATTGCTAAGGACATGAAAAATGGCTGTACAGCAGTTGCAACAAAAACAATTGGCGATAATCGTATCTATCCTAATGTAAATAATCCAAATCCACCGGCACCATTTATTTTAGATTGCGGTACACCCGGCTCAAATTGTGTGATGATCGCTCCAATTATTAGTGGAACAACAACGGGATTTACTTACTCTTGGGGTTCTGTTCCAACTACGTCATTTAGCTGTTATACCTGCTCTACAACTTGTGTTAATAAAACTGGTGAGTATAATATTTATGTGACCAACCCTGCAAACGGTTGTACAACGCAAGGACAAGTAGAGGTAATTGACGGTGCATTGAACGGAGATTTTTTACCAAGCACCTATACTGGTTTTGCGCCATTAACGGTTTCATTCCAAAATTTATCAGCCTCTTCATCTCCGGTTACACCCTCTGCAAGTATTACTGCGGTTTGGAGTTTTGGTAACGGTGGCAGCCAGGTAACAAATTCGGTTAGCGTTTCACCTGTAACTACCTATTCTAACGCAGGAACCTATACTGTAACCATGTATGTACTTAAAGGTTCATGTAAGGATACCGTTACAAAGATAATTACTGTTGAACTCCCTTCTAAACTGGAAGTGCCAAATGTGTTCACGCCAAATGGTGATGGAAGTAATGATATATTATTCTTAAAAGTGGCGAATGTATCTGAGATCAATGCACTAATATTCGATCGTTGGGGAAATAAAGTTTTTGAATCTAACAGCACAACAGGAAATATTGCCTGGGATGGTAAAAATACAGCTGGAAAAGAATTACCCGTTGGCACTTATTTCTACATTATTAAAGCAACAGGTAAAGATGAAAAACTTTATGATCAAAAAGGTAATATAAGTTTGTACAAATAAAAATTGATCTGAAATTAAAAAGCAGCGGCTAAATGGTCGCTGCTTTTTTATTGGCTAAAATCAATTACCCTTCTCCTGCTTTTTCTTAACCAGTTTTGCACCAAGCCATCAGCATCCGGGTAATATAGACTGCGCTTTATCAACCCTCCAACTTCTTCGGGCGAACTAAAAGTATCTGAGCTGTCAAAATATCCATAACCCACGTAATGCCCTTTTTCTATCAGTACAATAGCACTCTCATCAGCCCTTCTCCCCCTTTCTATGATCACAAAGTTTGGGTGATGGAAACTATATTGTGTTACAATTTCAGCAGCGCGTTTATTGTATTCTTCAATTTCTTCTTCTCCTGCACAAATGCCATTACACTTTTTTATCTGGTGGTTAAAGCAAAAACTTCCTTCGCTGGTTAAAGAACAATATTGTAAACACAACACCTTTTCCTCTATCCAACTTTCTAGTCTTTCACGTGTAGAAGAATAATTTGTAAAAGCAACCAAAGAATTTTCAGACTCATCGTAAGGCACAATTTTAAAACCGATAATGCCTTCTTTGTTTTTAAACCAATCAATGCTGTGTGTAAATACATCTGCTTTGCTTTTACGGTTATAAAGTGGCTTATGTTTTTTTATTTCTTCGGCCTCTAGTAATAATGCTATTAATTCACTACCCGTCTCTACAAAATCAACGTTATAAAGATCATTCAACATTTTTTTGCCTTTGCGCTCTTCGGTACCAAAATGACTTTGCGCGCGGTTATACATGTTCACACTTTTACCAATATATATAATGCCGCCTTCTTTATTTAAAAAATAATACACGCCGCAACTTTCGGGCAATTTATCTAAAATGTATTTTTTTATGTTGTCAACCCGGCGCGTCATTATTTCAACAACACCTTTGTTTCTATATAAAGGATTATTATTCTTTAGCTGTATTAATAGATCAAATAGCTGCGCGGTAGCAACAGCATCACCTTCGGCACGGTGGCGACCAAAGATCTCTATACCTAAAGAAGCGCATAAATGACCAAGGCTATATGATATTCTTCCGGGAATTAATTTTCTGCTCAACCGAACGGTGCATAACGTTTCGCGCTGATATTTGTAACCGAGTGATGCAAATTCATCCTTCACAAAATTATAATCAAAGCCAACGTTGTGTGCTACAAACACACAATTCTCTGTCATCTCAATGATTTTTTTGGCAACCTCATGAAATTTTGGAGCATCGCGCACCATATCGTTAGTAATACTTGTAAGGCTTGTGTAATAAGGTGAAATGTAACATTCAGGATTAATAAGGGTTGTAAATTTATCTACAACCACTAAACCATCGTGTACAATAATACAGATCTCAGTGATCCTTCCTTTTTGGTAATTAAATTTCCCGCCGCAGGTCTCTATGTCAATAATTGCAAACACGTTTTTACAAAGTAACGGCTTTATTTGACGACAATAAAAAAATGCTATAAATTGTAGCTATTTATCAAGCCAAGACTTAAACTCATTCACGCGTTCGCGACTTACAACACAGTCTTCATCATTTAAATTAGATGAATTTATTTTCAGTCTACTGTTAAAATATGATCCAACTTTTTGAATGCTGCTAATATTTATGATCACTTTACGGTTGATCCTGAAAAAAATATCGGGTGATATCAATGTTTCCAGATTATCCAATGTATAATCTATCACAAAACGTTTTCCATTCTCAGTAGCAATTAAAACCATACCGTCTTCAGAAATAAAATGCAAGATCTCTTCTGTTTTTATAGAAGAAATGGAATCGCCCATTTTTACCATAAAACGATTTTTAAATTGCTTGTTTATGCTTTGATACGCATTGGAAATATTCTCTAAAATAACCGCCTGATTTATAGTATTTAATTTTTTGTATTTGTCAACCGCATTTCGAAGATCTTCTATGCCTATTGGTTTCAAAAGATAGTCAACACTATTTATCTTAAAGGCCTTTATTGCATACTCGTTGTATGCAGTAGTAAATATGACCGGCGTTTCGATAGATATTTTCGAAAAAATATCAAAACTTAAACCGTCCGCCAAATGAATATCTACAAATAACAAATCAGCTTTCAACCCTTTGGTAAATTCTTCTACGCTTTTTTTTACCGAATCAAATGTGGCAATAATGTCTATAGAACTATCCACCTTTTTTAAAAGCGTAGCCAAATGTTCAGCCGATAATTTTTCGTCTTCTATTATTATTGCTTTCATTTAGATCTTAATAATGGAATTTTTACTGTAAATGATCTATCTGTTGAAATAACTTCTACGTTTTGTTCGGTAAAAAATTTGTAACGATCTTTTATATTCTGTAAACCTGTTTTAGAGCTAATCTCGGTTGATTTTCGTAATTGCAGATTATTAGAGATCTCCAACATATCATCTGCGACCTTTATTTGAACAGTTAGAGGTAGCTCATTTGAGATCTCGTTATGTTTAATCGTATTTTCTATTAGCATTTGAAGAGATAATGGCGGTAACATTAAGTGTGTTTTATCTTTTGGAATATCAAGATTAAAAATAATATTTTTATCAAAACGGATCTTTATTAAATAAGTATATGATTGAATAAAAGCCAATTCAGTTTCAAGGGCAACTAATTCATTATCTCTGTTATCGAGCAAATAACGGTAAACTTTAGAAAGCTGATTGATAAAATCAACGGCCTTATCCTGATCGATGTAAACCAAAGAGGATAACACACTTAAATTATTAAATAAAAAGTGTGGATTTAACTGGTTCTTCAAATTTTGTAATTGCGCTTGTAAGTTTTCCGATTTATACTTTTCAATTTCAACTAAAGACTTTTTCCAGTTTCCAAAAAATAAGGCGCTGATCTCAATTGATAAAACAATAAAAGTGACTAAAATACCCATTACAATGGCAGTACTCATAAATGCGTTCTTAGCTTCTTCGGGCAAGGCGCAAACAAATTTGTCAAACGCAAGCATGGAAAGGTAAATAGCAGATGCGCTAAATATCATGCTTATAGGAAGTTGGTACAATATTCGTCTGCCCGGGCTTTTTTCCCATGGAAATTTATGGTTCATTATTGTATCGATCCTTAAATTACCCTCCCAAACAATAATCGTAATCAATACAGAAATAAGAAAATCAAACATCTTCGTGTGACCATGGTCATTATGCTCAACAATTACGTCCAAAAGAAAGGAAATAATAATGCCCAAAAGCACCATATACAAAAAGCGTATTTTATTTTTTCTCACTGCTTAAATGTAATAAAATTTTAGGTTATAAGATCATGCGGCATTTCTTCCAAGTGCTTCTATTTTTTCAATCCACTTTGCCCTGAACTCCATTTTTGATTTTCTTATAGGACCAATAGCCGTAACCTTTACGGGATCTATTCCGCAAAACGCCAGCGTTCTTTTTTTAACCTGGTTCACAGAAGGTGAATTAAAAAAATAACGGTAGATCCATATTGGTGTATCTGTTGTATAAATTATTCTTGCGGTTCTTCCTGCCAAAAGCTTATCCCACAAAACTCCTTTATCTCTGTATTTAAAAGCAAAGCCAGGCAACAAGGTGGTATCAAAAAACCCTTTTAATAGAGCCGGAACTGAACCCCACCAAACGGGATGCACAATAACAATGTGTTGAGCCCATTTTATTTTTTCCTGCGCAAATTGTATATCTGGTTCTATTGTACTTTGTTTAGAATAACCCATTTGCAAGTTTAAATTAAAATCGAGTTCGTGAAGATTTAATAAAATAACATCATTGCCAGCTATTTTTGCACTTGTTTTATAGGCCTCACATAAAGAATTGCAAAAACTATCTTTTTTTGGATGCCCGTTTATGATCAATATTTTTTTCATTTTTAGAATTGAATTTTATAAACAAAGTTTGGAAAGAAGCCTATTTGATATGCTGTATTAACAGTATTTGTAACCGGATTATAACGTTGTGCAAACACATTCTTGTTATTTGTTACATTTTGTATATCAAATGACAGTGTTTGCGATAATTTACTTTTTCTGCTATTAAAAGTGAAGCCTGTTTTTACATCTAATCTAAAAAAATCAGGATTTCGTTGCGAGAATGCATATGCGTCACCTTGTAAAACCTGAGCGTCAGCGGCCTGAGAAGCTTCAAGATCAACCGGTGTAAAATAACGTCCACCCGCTTGTGTCATTTTTATCCCGACCGAAAATACATTACGTTTTTCTTTTCCTATTTTAAAATCTTTTCCACCTAAAATATTATACACGTAATTACCATTAAAAGCAGTATTATGTTCTACTCCATCGCTACCTTTATATTTTGATTCATAAACAGTTCCTGTTATTAATACATAATAGCCTTTGCTAAAAAACTTCTCTATGGTTAATTCAGCGCCATAATTTGTACCGCTACCTGAATTTACTAGGTTAACCTGATCGTTAGGCAAAAAACTGGCGCCGGTATTCAACATCGAAAAACTGCCTGGTGTTTTAGTTACAGGAACATTTGATAATAACTGGTAATATACTTCTGTTTTTATGCGCCAGTCTTTTACCGGTAATATATCATAACCTAAAACAAAATGCTGGCTGGTTGTAAAACCTAAATTCTTATTTGTTGTTTCATAAGTTCCGTCGGCTTTTCTTGTACGGTAAAAATAAACATCGGCAGGTTGCATCTGGCTGTGCATACCATAACCAAGGCTTACTGTGTTTTTTTCATTCAACTGGTATTTTATTCCTACACGTGGTTCAATAGAAGTAGAATTGTTAAGATCCAATAACTGTCCGTGCACACCAAGGTTTAAAGTCAACTTATCCGTAAAACGATACTTTGCTTGCGCATAAGCCTGGTGAAGTACCATATAATCATTAAAATCCCAATATTTATTCCAAACCGAATTTGAATCTTTTACACGCGCATCTAATATTAAATTAATTACTTCAGAGATCACGCCAATTTTTACAAATAATTTTGAATTTATTTTCGAATTGAACGACGTGTTTATTGAATAATGTATTTGACTCGTTTTATTTTCTACATAACGCTCTAGCGGCTTTGTATCTGTTGCAATATTATCTTCTAAATAATTAGAACCGTTATAAGTGGCGCCAATAATAGTATTAAAATACGAACGCTCATTTACTTTAATAAAATGTTTTAAACCTATTAACCCAATATCGCTTGTAAAATAGCTGTCCTTTGTAGGATTGGCAAAAAGATCGGTACTGTCAATTTTTGTATGAATAAAATCTATTTTACTTTTTGCGCCTAAACCAAACAAAGTAAATTTGCCAAATTTTGTATTGCCGCCATTAATTTTAAAAGAAATATCCTGGTAAAAAGGAGTGGCCGTTGTACCAATTGGAATTCCAATAGCTTGCGCCACACCTGTGAACGAATAACGATAAGCGAATAAATAAGAAGAACCTTTTTGTTTATTAATGGGGCCTTCTGTCATAGCTTCTAATCCGGTTAAAGCACCCAATTGTAGAGTATGCTCACGTTTTTCTGAATTCCCTGTCCTAAAACCAAGATCAAATACACCCGCATTGGCATTACCATATTCTGCAGGAAATGCTGAAGTAAAAAAATCTGAATTTTTGATCACGTTCGTATTAATAGCACTAACCGGGCCACCTGTTGTACCAACGGTAGAAAAATGATTAGGATTTGGAATGTTTAAACCTTCAATGCGCCATAAAACACCGGTAGGTGAGTTTCCCCTTATAACAATATCATTCCTTGAATCATCAGGCGAACTAACGCCTGCAAAATTAGCTGCAAGTCTTGATGGATCTGAACGTCCACCGGCATAACGATTTACTTCCTCCATAGAAAATGATCGACCGCTAACACTTGTCATATCGTTGTTAGTTTCATTTTTTTTAGTACCCGAAACTTCGATTTCGCTTAACGAATTTATATTTTCTTCTATTCCAATATCCAATACCACTTCCTTACCGGAAGTTACAACCACATTTGGCATTACAATTTCTTTATATCCTAAATAAGATATTTTTATGTCGTATCGGCCGGGACCAACCTCTATAATTTTAAAACGGCCATCCATATCAGTAACAGTACCTTTAATAGGTTCTGTTCCAATAATAATTATATTAGCACCAGGGATGGTAGATTGCGATTGTTTATCGATAACCGTTCCGCGAATAGTTTGACTTTGGCTCTGTGCCTTAGTTTTAAAAGCAATAGCAGTTAAAAACATGAATAACAAGAGGAGATAATTTTTTTTCATTTTTGTTTAGTTTTATGCCGACAAAACTAAAGAGTCACTTAAAGAGAATAAACCACAAAACCAATGAACTGTTGAATTTGGTGGATGAATTGTAAATAGCCAATTTTCAGCGAATTAGACGGGCAAAACCATATTATTATCTAAAAAATACCCATCTGTGGGTATATTCTTTTAAATTT
>JAUXSA010000131.1 GCA_030681615.1 Bacteroidota bacterium | reverse complement strand
GGCAAAATATTTTTGTGAAGTATACAAAGTAGATGCTTCATTTGTTGATGCATTAAAAGAGTACGGCCTTATCACTATTATTGTTTACGAGGAAACAGAATATATTGAGAAAGAAAAATTACACGAACTTGAAAAAATGATCCGGTTACATTATGATCTTAATATAAATATGGAAGGTATTGAAGCAATCTCACATCTTTTAAATAAGATAAATGTTTTGCAGCAAGAAATAAATGCTCTTAAAAGCAGACTATAAAAATTCTTTTACAGCATCACTAAAAAATATTCTAAAATTCTCTTCTAATTCTTTTTCGTTTTGTTTAAAAACCGAAACCGATTCGTTAAGCATAACGCCATGCTTTATCCGGTGCGATAAATGAAACAGAACTTTTTCAATACCCCCTAAAGAAGAATAATTATAATAAATATTGTTCTTTAAAACATACTCCAAAAAATTAGAACTGCTTTCAGGTAACAACGGTTTACTTTCTGAGTAGATATTGTAAACTCTGTCACAAAAGTCTTTTAAAGGAATTGCAGAGTGGTTATTAAAACTCCTCGCCAATAAATGATCAAAATAAATATCGATCAAAACGCCACTGTAACGCTCATAACCATTATAAAACAAACGTTTGCTTTCTTTAAACTTTGGATGCGCATCGGTAAAAGTATCAATTTTACGATGAAGATAAATACCTTCAATTATTTTTGGCGAATAATCCCCAAAATCATTTCCCCGCAAATGGTCGGCAATAAAATTACCGACCAAGAGATCAGTATCATTATTTGATAAAAATGCATGGGCTAAATAATTCATGTAATGCTAAATTACGTATTTTTATAGAATGAATATTTTTATTGCAACCGTAATCGATAAAACCGGAACACTTACCAGCGAAGAAAGCTGGCATTGTGCTAAAGTTTTACGAAAAAAAGCAGGCGACCCTATTCAGTTAATTGATGGAGTGGGTAATTTTTACCAAGCCGTATTAGAATTGGTTTCCGATAAAAAATGTAACGCAAAAATACTTTCAGGCCCTGTGTTACAACAAAAAAGAAATTATTATTTGCATTTGGCAATTGCTCCAACAAAACAAATTGACAGGATAGAATGGATGATAGAAAAAGCCGTTGAGATAGGTGTTGATGAAATAAGTTTTATTAATTGTCATAATTCAGAAAGAATAGTTATTAAAACCGAACGGATAAATAAAATTGTTGAAAGTGCCGTAAAACAAAGTCTGCAGGCATATTTGCCAAAAGTAAATGAGTTGGTCTCTTTTAAAAACCTTATAGCTTCATCAAATGCGGATCAAAAACTAATTGCGCATTGCTTTGATTCAGAAAAAGAAAATATAAAACAAATTGATTTTAAAAATAAATCGACTTTAGTTTTAATAGGTCCCGAAGGTGATTTTTCAAAAGAAGAAGTTGACCTGGCTTTAAAAAATAGATTTAAAGCTGTAAGTTTTGGTACAAATCGTTTAAGGACTGAAACAGCCGGGCTTTATGCTTGCCAGGCTGCAGCGCTGTTAACTTAATTACAATAAAGAAGTAATATCGGTACTCAAAGGATCTACCTTGCTTGGAAAGAATTTAATGATAGTGCCTTTCTCATCAATTAAATACTTACAAAAATTCCAGTTCGGTGCACTCTCAGTAACTCCGTTCGCAGCTTTATTACATAACCATTTATATAAAGGATTCGCATCTGCACCTGCCACACTAATTTTATCCATCATCTGAAAAGTTACACCATAATTTTTCGTACAAAAACTTTTTATTTCTGTATTGCTTCCTGGTTCTTGTTTACCAAAATTATTCGCAGGAAAACCTATAAGAACTACTTTACTGCCATATTGCTTATGTAATTCCTGTAAATTTTTATATTGAGGTGTATAACCACATTCGCTGGCAACATTTACAAGCAGCATTTTTTTGCCTTTAAATTTTTCTAATGTTATTTCTTCACCATCAATGGTCTTCAATTTAAAGTCATAAATTGTTGGCAAAGGTTGCTTAGTGGTTGTACCTGCCCAAAAAATAGCAACAACAGCTATAATTATAAATAAACCACCGATCTTTAAAATTGAATTTTTCATAATGATTAGTTAATGGGTTAATTTCTTATTTACTAAGGTACAAATTTCTTTCACTGTAAATGTTCTGGAAATATTCGTCGTAAAGATCATCGATAAAATAAATAGCTTCACCTGTGCTCTTCATTTCTGGTCCAAGCTCTTTCTGTATCTCAGGGAACTTTTCATAACTAAAAACCGGCACTTTAATAGCATAGCCCTTTAGTTTTGGATTAAATTTAAAGTCTTTTAGCTTAGCGCCCAACATTACCTTTGTAGCATAATTCACGTATGGTTCGCCATAGGCTTTTGCAATGAATGGCACTGTACGACTGGCACGTGGGTTGGCTTCGATAATATAAACTATTTCATCTTTTATAGCAAATTGTATATTTAATAAGCCAACTGTTTTTAAAGCTAATGCAATTTTGCGTGTATGATCTTCTATTTGTTTGATAACATTTGGACTAAGATCAAATGGAGGTAAAACCGCATAACTATCGCCACTATGGATACCCGCAGGCTCAATGTGTTCCATAATACCAATAATGTAAACATCTTTTCCATCGCAAATAGAATCTGATTCTGCTTCGATGGCACCTTCTAAAAAGTGATCTAATAAAACTTTATTATCAGGAAGATCGTTCAACAATTTTACAACATGTTGTTCTAATTCTTCTTCGTTAATAACGATCTTCATGCTTTGCCCACCTAGTACATAACTTGGGCGAACTAACAGTGGGAAACCAAGTTCTTTCGATAATTCAATACCTTCTTCAGCATCTTTAATAACACCAAATTTAGGGTAGGGGATATTGTTATCTTTTAACAGGTTTGAAAAACTTCCCCTGTCTTCAGCAAGGTCTAATGATTTAAAGTCTGTTCCAATTATTTTAATGCCATAACGCTCTAATTTCTCAGCAAGTTTTAAAGCTGTTTGCCCGCCTAATTGCACAATCACCCCTTCCGGTTTTTCGTGTAAGATAATATCATAAATATGTTCCCAGAAAACTGGTTCAAAGTATAATTTATCGGCAGTGCTAAAGTCGGTACTAACGGTTTCGGGGTTGCAATTTATCATAATGGTTTCGTAGCCCATTTCTTTTGCCGCTAATACACCGTGTACACAACTGTAATCAAATTCAATACCCTGGCCAATACGGTTTGGCCCGCTTCCTAAAATAACAACCTTCTTTTGATCTGAGCGTACGCTTTCATTCTCATCTTCAAAAGTAGAGTAGTAGTATGGCGTTTTAGCTTCAAATTCTGCAGCACAGGTATCAACCAATTTAAACACACGTTTAATTCCAAGATTGTCTCTTTTAGTATAAACTTCGCTCTCTAAACACTTTAAAAGATGTGCAATTTGCCTGTCGGCATAACCTTTTTGTTTTGCCTCGTATAAAATATCTTTTGATAGATTGCCAATATTAAATTTAGAGATCTCGTTCTCAAGGGCGATCATTTCTTCGATCTGGCCTAAGAACCACATATCTATCTTAGTTAATTTTTGAATTGTTTTTATTGAGATACCAATTTTCATGGCATCGTAGATCATAAATAAACGGTTCCAACTTGGGCGCTCCAACGCATTTAGCAATTCCTGCTGGTTGGTTATTTCTTTTCCGTCAGCCCCCAAACCATTACGTTTGATCTCTAAACTCTGACAAGCTTTTTGTAAGGCCTCCTGGAAACTACGTCCAATGCCCATTACCTCGCCAACAGATTTCATTTGGAAACCTAATTCGCGGTTACAACCTTTAAATTTATCAAAATTCCAACGTGGAATTTTTACGATAACATAATCTAAAGTTGGTTCAAAATATGCAGAAGTTGATTTGGTGATTTGATTAATTAATTCATCTAAACGGTAACCAATGGCTAATTTACTTGCAATACGCGCAATAGGATAACCCGTTGCTTTACTTGCTAAAGCTGATGAACGCGAAACACGTGGATTAATTTCAATGGCAATAATATCTTCTTTATCATCATTACTCACTGCAAACTGCACATTACAACCACCGGCAAAATTTCCAATGCTGCGCATCATTTTAATGGCCATGGTACGCATGCGTTGATAGGTTGAATCGCTTAAGGTCATTGCTGGTGCAACAGTTATACTGTCGCCGGTGTGCACACCCATTGGATCAAAATTCTCTATCGAACAAATAATAGCAACATTGTCATTTGCATCGCGTAATAATTCCAACTCAAATTCTTTCCAGCCTAAAACTGCTTTATCAATTAATACTTCGTGAATGGGAGATGTTTGTAAACCGCGATTTAGTAAAGCGTCAAAATTTTCTTTTTCATAAACTACTGATCCGCCACTACCGCCAAGTGTAAACGATGGACGAATTACAAGTGGAAATCCAAATTCCTGTGCAATACTTTTTCCTTCTAAAAATGATTTTGCAATTTTACTAGGTGCCATTGCAACGCCAATTTCGTTCATGCGAATACGAAACAGGTCGCGGTCTTCAGTAACTTTTATCGCATCAATATCCACACCTATCATGCGCACATTGTATTTTTTCCAGATACCAAGATCTTCACACTTTAAAGCTAGATTTAATGCGGTTTGGCCACCCATGGTTGGTAACACAGCATCAATTTTGTGAGCTTCTAATATTTTTATGATCGATTTTACTTCTAGGGCTAACAAATAAATATTATCTGCTGTAACCTTATCTGTCATAATGGTAGCAGGATTGGAGTTGATCAAAGTAACCTCAATTCCTTCTTCACGAAGACTTTTTGCAGATTGGGAACCTGAATAATCAAATTCGCAGGCCTGGCCGATAATAATTGGGCCTGAGCCTATGATGAGAACAGATTTAAGGGATGTATCTTTTGGCATAAAGGAAAAAAATGCTTTTTTAGTTTTGGTTCAAATTCCTGCAAAGATAATACAGGGATGGAGTTGGTGAAAGAAAGATATTGACGAGATATTAAGAGATTATCTCAATAAAAAACCCGAAACTTTTTGGTTTCGGGGTAAAGTTATTGAGGAAATGGATTTCCGTATAATTACAATTTTTATTCGGCTGTATTAGTTGGCTGAGAATCAGTCTCTCTTTTGCCTTTAGCTTCAGCAACCACAATATCACGTTCGTGGTGGTTAGTTCCATTTAAAGCTGCAATTGCTGCATTGGCTTCGTTATCATTTGGCATTTCAACAAAACCATAACCTTTACTGCGGCGAGTTTCTTTGTCTTTGATGATTCTTACACTGGCTACTTCACCATATTGCGCGAATAATTCGCTCAGAGATTGTTCTCTAACTTTAAAGCTGATGTTGCTCACAAAAATGTTCATAATAATTTAATCTTGGAATTTGTATTATAAAGGTAATTAAAATAACTAAATCTCCAAATATTTGTTAAATTTTTTATTTTTCAGTGTTTACGGGGCCTAAGACCTCTAAAATGACATCTTTTATGGTCAAATACGTATCATTATAAGCTGTTTTTTTAGCCTCTTTTTCAGAAAACCATACAACGGCATCGATGTTTTCTTCCGTTTGAGGAATTAAGTTACCGGTATGATTGGTGGTCATGTAATACCAATAAGTTTGTTTTAAGGCAAAACCGGCTTTATATGGATAGATGTGAAAGGTAGACGAAAGTTGTTTTACGATCTTTAAATTTGTTACTGCGCATTCTTCTTCGCATTCTCTTATCGCAGCATGTTCTATTGTTTCGCCTTTATCTAATTTACCTTTTGGTAGGTCCCATTTCCCCAATCTGTGGATAAATAAAAAGTGTTTATCTTTTTCTATGAATCCTCCGGCTGCTTCGATGTAAAAAAAAGAGTTTTTGAAAAAATTTATCACTTCATCAAAATCAAAATTTAAAATTGCAATTGAATTTAAATCTTTCTTGTGAATGAAATCATCAATAATATTTTTTAACGTTTGTGCATTCTCGGGGCTGTAAACCTTAATTGTTTGATTTTGCGAAGATTGACTTTGCGTTTGTCCAAACTCAATAAACTTATTATTATAATATATTTTTTTGTTCATAAAAAAGTGCGCTAAACTATAAAACAAAATCTAAATTTGCGAAATGAATTCGTTCGATAACCCAGCATATAAAGTTGCTGAATTTTTATTACAAATAAAAGCCATAAAACTTCAACCCGAAAAACCATTTACCTGGGCAAGCGGAATTAAATCTCCTATTTATTGTGATAACCGTAAAACGCTTTCATATCCGCAGATACGTACTTTCATTCGTCAGACCTTTGTAGACACCATAAACAAACATTTTGCCAAGCCCGATGTAATTGCCGGTGTTGCTACAGGTGGAATTGCCATGGGCGCTTTAATTGCACAGGAAATGGGATTGCCTTTTGTATATGTTAGAAGCGAAGCGAAAAAACACGGTCTTACAAATCTTATAGAAGGTGATGTAACAAGCGGACAGAACGTAGTTGTTATTGAAGATCTTATAAGCACGGGTGGAAGCAGCTTAAAAGCTGTTGAAGCATTACGCGAAAAAGGGTGTACTGTAAAAGGTATGGCTGCCATTTTTACTTATGGTTTTGATGAGGCTGAACAAAGTTTTAAAAAAGCAAAATGCAATTTAAAGACCTTAACTGATTACAATACTTTAATTAATACTGCCTTAACAAAAGAATATATTACAGATAAAGATATGGCAAGCCTGAAACAATGGCGTGCAAATCCTGCTGGTTGGGCACAAACTTTAGTTAAATAATAAAAATATAATTATTCAATTAATTTATTAATGCATACTTTTAAGTATGCATTTTTAATTTAAAAAACAAACATGAAAAAGATAACCTTAATTTTAGCGGTATTGGTTTTCGGAATTAAACCATTGATCGGTCAGCCGGCAGATACAAAAAAAGCATTTATTGAAGCAACCGGATCGAGCGAAACGGAAATTGTACCCGATGAGATCTATATTACAGTTACCTTACAGGAAAGACAAGATGGAAAAGATAAACTAACCATCGAAAAGCAGGAAGATGATCTGAAACAAAATTTAAAAGAGATAGGTATTGATCTTTCTAATCTTTCTTTAAATACTGCTAATGCCGATTTTCGTAGAATAAAATCGTTTAAAAAAGATGTAGTTACTTCTAAATCGTATGTCTTAAAAGTTGGTAGTGCAGATATGGTTACAAAAGTTTATGAACGCTTGGATAAAATAAATGCGCACGATGCTTATATCTCTAAATTAAACCACACTAAAATACTTGAGTTTACAAAAGAGAACAGGATAAAAGCCATTAAAGCCGCTAAAGATAAAGTTGATTATTTGGCAGCCGCTGTTGGTAACCAGCTTGGCGGACCAATTCAAATTACAGAAACTTTAAATTCTGTTGAGAATAATCCTTATGGACATTATTACAATGGTAGAATGTCAAATGCCGTTCAAAGTTATGGCGGAATGGATAGTTCTGAATCTGTAGGGGATGAGATCTCTTTCAAGAAAATAAAAATTAAAGCCAGTTTTTTAGTTAAATACGAAATTAAATAAAATTATTTGTGTCAGCCTTTACAATTGTTAGCGAAACCAACCCAACCCAATCTACTTTAAAAAGTTTATTTGATTTTTTAAGTGATTTTAAAAACTTTGGATCTATTTTACCAGAGGATAAAGTTGAGGATTTTAAATTTACGGACACAGAGTGTTCTTTTAATATTAAAGGTATTACACCAATGACCATTAAAAAAGTAGAGGTCAAAGAAAATGAATTTATTTTATTCTCAAGCCAGGGTTTGGCCAAATTTAATTTTAGCCTTAAAGTTTTTTTTATTGGTGAGCCATTGCAAACAGGACAATGCAAAATTGAGTTAATGGGCGACCTTAATCCTTTTATTAAAGCCATGGCCGAAAAACCTTTGGCAGGATTAACCAATTCTATGTCATTAAAATTATCGCAATTAAAACTGAATTAATTATGAAAATAAATGCAGCTATACAATTATTACCTTTAAAAACAAACGAAGACCGTTACTCTGTAGTTGATAAAGCTATTGACCTGATCAACAAAAGCGGATTGAATTATAAAGTTTGTCCTTTTGAAACAGT
>JAUXSA010000129.1 GCA_030681615.1 Bacteroidota bacterium | reverse complement strand
ATTTACGGCCCATGGATACATAAAAATAACCTCTATGTCGAAAAGCACAAATAAAATTGCCACTAAAAAGTATTTAATGGAGAATGGTAAACGTGCGTTACCCTGCGATTCAACGCCGCACTCAAAAGAATCTAATTTGATTTTTGTTTTACGTTTTGGGCCTAAGAAGTGCGTGGCTACCATGGTTGTAACCACAAAACCCATGGCCACTAAAAACATTAGTACAATAGGGATATATGCAACAGGAGATGAGTCGGAAGTCATAAATATTATTGTTTTAGACTGTAAGATTAACGAATTTTATAGAAATCGTCAAACAATTCTATCTAAAAAATAACATTTATTTAAAGGCAATTTTATTGCTTGATAAATTTGTAAACAGCCTGTTTGTTGCCCTGCGTTAAATTTAAAAAATAAACCCCATTTGCCAGATTTTGTGTAGAGATGCGGGTTTCGTTACCGGTTCCTGATCTTATAGCTGATCTTACAACAATTTGCCCTAAATTATTCTGAATTTCATATGTTGTCTCTTCGCTCACTGTATTTTCAAAAACCAGTCTAAGCTCATCTTTTACAGGGTTTGGACCAATAATTATGTTTGAAAAAACAGAAGAGAATTCAGCTAAGCCTACGCCAGTTATTTGCAGTGCTTGTGAAGATGCTAAACAGTTTCCATTAGCTACCCAAACACTGTAATACCCATCAGCAGTAGGGGTATACGTGTTGGATGTGGCTCCAACTATCGGGCTTCCATTTAAATACCATTGATAGGTGCCTGCTGTAACTGTTGTGCTTAAATAGCCCGACATAACAATAACCGTAGGTGTTTGTGGTGGCGCACTTACAAAAAGTGTTGAACTACCTGTTACATTGCACGCCCCTAAAGAAGCCGTAAAATTATAGACCGCATCTACAGTGTTTGAAACTCCAATAGACAAGCCTTGTTGGCCGGTATCCCAATTAACTAAATTAGCATTTGTGTTCACACTTATAAATCCTGTTTGGTTTGTACAAACAGATGCTGTTATAGGAGTAACTGTTGGTGAAGATACTATTGAAACTGTAGAAAAATAAGGCGCACTTGCCCCATTACCATTTGTTGCAACTAATGCAATTGTATAAATTCCGGTTGCTGTAAAGGTTACCATTGGATTTTGAACTGTAGATGTAGCCGGCGCAGCGCCCGGAAAACTCCAGCTCCATGAAGTAGGAACGTTTGCAGAAACATCGTTAAATTGTAATGCCGTATTTATACAGCCAGGAGAAAAAGCGGTGCTAAATGCTGCAAATGGCGCAGCAGTAGGGTTGCTGTAAAGAGCTGTTTCCCATACGCCACGCGCATAAGTTGAAGCTCTTAATTTACCGGTTGGGTAATAGATCTCCATATCGCTTACTACTACATTTGGAAGACCCGTCATATAAGGCATCCAGCTTGACATACTTGCTTCACGATAATAAACCCCCATATCGGTGCCAACATACAATGCCTGTGGCGAATTTTTTGTGTAAACAATACAGTTTGCCGGAATATTTGGTAAACCAGTGGAATAATTTGTCCAGGTTGCGCCCCCGTTATTTGAAGCAAACACTTTTGTTCCAGAAGTGTAACCCGATACGGTAACATAAATTTGGTTTGGATTTAAGTTATCCATTGCCAGATCGGTAATTTGATTTGTACCAATTGGCAAGCCCGTAGAAACAATTGACCAGTTTAAACCGCCATTCGTTGTTCTCCAAACTCCACCGGGCGATGTAGCATAAATAAAATTATTATTAGATGGACAAACTTCTATTTCATCCAAAGTTGCTCCAATGTTTCCTAGTTGCGTCCATATTGTGCCCTGGTTAGTAGATTTAAATACTTGTTGATAGCCACAATAAAACGTGTTTTGAACCTGTGGATCCTGAACAATAGGCGCAAGCCATGGCCCGGTTCCTGTTAAGCCATTGGTAATACCAACAAACGAAGCGCCTCCATTTGTTGATCTTGCAAAATTGCCATACTGTGATGATGCAATTATCAGGTTATTATTATTCCAATCAATAAAACAATCCATGCCATCACCGCCATAAATTTCGTTCCAGCTGGCGCCATTAGACAAATTCGTTCCGTTATCCTGATGCCCTGTAACTATTCTAGCAGGGTTTAAAGCAGAAATACCTAGTCTATAAATTTGTGCAATATTCATGTTGCCGTTAATTGTAGTCCATGATGCTCCATTATTTGTAGTGCGCGCAATACCACCATCAGTTCCTAAATAACAAGTGGTGCCCGAAGTATAATAAACAACGTGCAGATCGGCATGTACGTAAGGCTTACCGCCACCGCCATACCAATGCGAATTTAATGTCCATGTTGAACCACCGTTAACAGATTTCCAGGTATTAACACCACCGGCAATTATTTCATTTGCGTTTGTTGGTGATGCATCAATTGCAATATCATACCATGCCTGGCCGCCTACGTCAGAGCCAGTAGTGCTCCACCCCATAATATTTGGAGAACTGCTCATTAAGGTCCAGCTCGTACCAGTGTTGGTTGAACGGTATAAACCGCCAAAACCATTGTTAGTAGCGCCTACCATAATATAAACATAATTATTATTAGCTGGTGTAACCGCTAAAGATAAACGGGTACTTGATAAAGAACTTGCTGAAACAGAGATCCCTGTAAATGAAGCGCCGCCGTTTGTAGAACGCGAAAAGCCGCCATTTGTAACAAGGTAAATAGTAGTTGTATCGCCTGGGCGATATTCTGCATCTACATAATTACCATTTGCAACCAGACTCCAATTGTTTCCTCCATCTAAAGAGCGATAAGCTCCAGCATTGGATGCAACGATCATTGTATTAGGATTAACAGGATTAATTAATAACCTGTAAATACGGCGTAATTGAGAGGTTTGCCATGTAAGGCCTGTTGGGCCCCATGTTTGCCCACCATCACCAGACCTCAACACTCCGGTTGAATGTGTGTCACCAGCATCTTTATCGCCGGTTGAAACATAAATTATATTTGTATTAAGTGGATTAACAGCGATGTCAGAGATTCCGCAAGAAGCAAACTGATCGGTGGTAGTTGTGTAGCTTGTTCCGCCATTATTGCTCATCCAAAAACCACCTGCCGCAGCACCTACATAAATGGTGTTGGGGTCTCCCGGTTTTACTTGAATACACTGTAACCTACCAGCATCGCCGCCTGTTGGCGATCCAAAAGGCCCAAGTGGAACCCAATTAGCTGTAGTTGCACTTGTAGCAGCATTACTCATTAATTTTTGTTCTGGATTTTCCTGTAAATGTTTTTGAAATTGCTCGTAAGCATAACTGCGCGATGCAAATTTCATTTCGCCTGTTGGATAAACACGCGGCTCAACAAACCATTGCCATCTTCTAAAAGCTTTGTATCCTTTACCTCTTTCATAAGTTTTATCTTTCCAGTAATTGTCAAATTCTTTAACAATATCATAGTAATTCGCATTTGGATCGCGCATCATTTCTGTCCATTTTTGAGCGAATGAATTATTAAAGCACAAGCCTACTATAAAGAGAATTATAAATTTTTTCATGATTGATGTTTATGTTTCTGAAAAATGATTGAGGAAATAAAGTTAAGCTATTTAAGTTAAAAAATACTTGCCTTTTACAGGCTATTGTTGCCTTTTAAAGAAAAATTTAAAAAATATTTTCCTAAATTATTTAGGTTTTTTGTTGGTTTGAGGCTAATTAAGCGTTTATTTTTGCTTTTAAGCCAATATTTAATACCTTTGTGGTCAATAATTTAAAACATGACACCAACATTCATTTTAGGTATTTTAGGCGGCTTAGGTGCACCAGAGATCATTATCATTTTAGTAATTGTTTTATTAATGTTCGGCGGTAAAAAAATTCCGGAATTAATGAAAGGCCTTGGAAGAGGTATAAAAGATTTTAAAGATGCCAGCAAAGGCAACACTGATAATTC
This sequence comes from Bacteroidota bacterium, assembly GCA_030681615.1. Taxonomy (GTDB): domain Bacteria; phylum Bacteroidota; class Bacteroidia; order B-17B0; family Aurantibacillaceae; genus Aurantibacillus. Next base: position 5,297 of record JAUXSA010000129.1, on the reverse strand, counting down.
TGAAATAGAGAAAAAATAATTTTATTATTTATAACTTTAAAGCGTTATTCAACTATGAGTAACGCTTTTGTTGTTTTTAAAAACCAGATCACGTGTATTCATTTTCCAATATAACCACTTTACAAGCCGATCTTAAGGCTGGTAAAATTACCTGCTCAGCCCTTGTAGAGCAAGCAATTTCAGCTATTGCAGATAAAAAACATTTAAATGCTTTTTTAGAAGTGTTTGAAGTTTCTGCAAAAGAAGCTGCTAAAAGAACAGATGAAAAAATAAAATCCGGAACGGCCGGAAAATTGGCCGGCGTTATTATTGGTATAAAGGATAATATCTGTTATAAAGGTCATAAAGTTTCGGCCTCCTCAAAAATATTAGAAGGTTTTGAATCGCTTTATTCTGCTACTGTTGTAGAAAAATTGTTAGCCGAAGATGCCATCATTATTGGACGAACTAATTGTGATGAATTTGCCATGGGAAGCAGTAACGAAAATTCTGCTTTTGGAAATGTTTTAAATCCACTCAACGAAAAATGTGTTCCCGGTGGATCATCCGGTGGTGCGGCAGTTGCGGTTGCTGCAGGAATTTGTCATGTTACTTTAGGTTCAGATACAGGCGGATCTATTCGCCAGCCCGCTTCTTTTACAGGAACTGTGGGTTTTAAACCAACTTATGGCAGGGTGTCGCGTTATGGTTTAATTGCTTACGCATCCTCGTTCGATCAAATTGGTCCAATTACAAAAACTGTAGAAGATACCGCAATTATCATGGAAATAATTAGTGGTCTTGATAAAAATGATAATACTTCATCATCAAAAAAAGTAGATAATTATAGTAAAGAATTTTCAGCCGATAAAAAATATAAAATTGCTTATCTAAAGGAATGCGTTGAGGCTGAAGGTATTGATCCTGAAGTAAAACAAGCTGTTTTAAAACAAATTGAATGGTTAAAAAGCAAAGGCCATACGGTGGAAGCAGTTAGCTTTCCTTATCTCGAATTTTTGGTGCCAACCTATTACGTTCTAACAACTGCCGAGGCATCTTCTAACCTATCGCGGTTTGACGGAATACATTATGGCTTTAGAAGTAAAAATGCCACCGATCTTGAAAGTACTTATAAAAAATCGCGCAGCGAAGGTTTTGGTAAAGAAGTAAAACGCCGTATTATGCTTGGTACTTTTGTGTTAAGTGCAGGTTATTACGATGCTTATTATAGTAAAGGACAAAAAGTTCGTCGCATCATTCACGAAAAAACCAAAGAGATCTTTAATACATACGATTTTATTTTAACGCCTTCAACGCCAGGCACTGCATTTGAGTTTGGCAAAAACAGCGCCGACCCAATTAAAATGTACCTCGAAGATATTTTTACCGTTCAGGCAAATATTGCCGGGGTGCCCGCTATATCGGTGCCTTGCGGTAAGCATAGTAATGGTTTACCTATTGGCTTACAATTAATGGCCAATTATTTTGAAGAGGCTAAATTGCTAAATCTTGCTTCTAAGATCCAAAAATAAAGCCGCAGATTTCATAGATAACACAGATTTTTTCTTTTCCCATATTAAAAAGTCTTGATTATACTCTGTGTAAATCCGCGCAATCTGTGACTATAAGTATCCGAATCAAAAAATTATCAAAAGATTAGCATAGTCTGTATAAATCTTTTAAATTTACCTTGAATTTTAAAAATCAATCTTATGAAAGTATCCGTTATTGGTGCAGGAAATGTTGGAGCAACATGTGCAGAATACATCGCCCTTAATCGCATTGCGAGCGAAGTAGTTATTTTAGATATTAAAGAAAATTTTGCCGAAGGAAAAGCATTAGACCTAATGCAAACAGCAACTTTAAACGGCTTTAATACACGTATTAGTGGTAGCACTAATGATTATGCAAAAACAGCAAACTCTAAAGTAGTTGTTATAACCAGTGGTATTCCTCGTAAGCCGGGTATGACCCGCGAAGAATTGATCGGTATCAATGCAGGAATTGTAAAAACCGTAACTGAAAATGTTTTAAAACATTCGCCTGAAGCTATTATTATCGTTGTAAGTAATCCAATGGATACTATGACTTATTTAGCTTTAAAAGAAAGTAAAATTCCTAAGAACAGAATTATTGGAATGGGCGGTATTTTAGATAGCGCGCGTTTTAAATGTTATTTATCAATGGCGTTAAACGCCCCTGCTAGTGATATTAGTGGTGTTGTTGTTGGTGGCCATGGCGATACAACTATGATCCCTTTAACACGTTTAGCTTCTTACACAGGTGTTCCGGTTTCACAATTCTTAGATGCTGATGCATTGAAAAAAGTTGCGGCTGATACAATGGTTGGCGGTGCAACTTTAACCGGTATGTTAGGTACTAGTGCCTGGTATGCTCCGGGAGCTGCTGTTGCCCAATTAGTGAACAGCATTATTAACGATCAGAAAAAATTATTCCCTTGTTGCGTTGCTTTAGATGGCGAATACGGACAAAAAGATATTTGCCTAGGCGTGCCAGTAATTATTGGCAAGAACGGTTGGGAAAAAATTGTTGACTATAAATTAAATGCCGAAGAACAAGCTGCTTTTAACAAGAGTGCTGATGCTGTTAGAGCCATGAACCAGGTTTTAATTGATATGAAAACTGCTTAATAAAATTTTAACTTCTAAATCAAAACCGTTTCTCCCGATAGCTATCGGGAGAAACGGTTTTTTTATTTATAAAACAATTCACGCATTGTTTTTGCTTATTTTTACATGATAATGAAAAAAGCCTTTGTAGCGTTATTCATAATTTGTTCCTCTTTCTCTTTTGGCCAGTACGACCAAATGGCGCGCAATGCTTTTATTTCAGGTAATATAGATCCTGCTTTTGATTACTGGAATATCTCAAAACCAAATTTAACTTTTCATTCTTCTTTCAAACCCTATTTAAGCAGCACATTTAATAATGCAACCGATTCTGCAGTGCCATTTAAATTTTATGCTTTTAAAAATTTCTTCTTAAGTAAAACGCTGAATGAAAAACCCGAAAAGAGAATTTGGTATAACATTCAATTTCACCCTATTGTTGATGCGGAAATTGGTTATGATGGCTTAACTAAAAAACCATTGACCGATCTAGTTGGTGGCACACATTTAAAAATAAACATTAACAACGATTTTACTTTTGCAGGAACCATCATTGGTGGCAAAACTATGTTACCGTTTTATATGGACACTATTTTAGCCGGGCAAAAAATAATACCAACATATGGTCAGGCATACGGAAATAATAAAACAGGTTATTCGTTTATGGATTATACCGGTTACGTTTCGTATTCGCCCAACAATAATAAAATATTTAATTTTCAAGCAGGGCGCGATAAACACTTTATTGGCGATGGCTATCGCAGTTTATTATTAAGCGATAACGCACCGGCTTATCCTTTTTTTAGGATCAATACAAATATCTGGAGATTGCAATATAATGTTTGGTATGCCTGGATGTATGATGTGACGAATGCTAACGGCTTTCAAAAAAAATTCACCAACAAATTTGCTGCATTCCATTACTTAAGTTACAACATTACCAAAGAGTTAAATATTGGTTTGTTTGAAAATATTGTTTTTAGAGGAACAGATACCAACCAGGTACGCACTTTTGAGGTCAACTATCTAAATCCAATCATCTTTTTCAGGCCGCAGGAATATTCTGTTGGCTCGCCCGATAATGCTTTTATTGGGCTGAATGTAAATTACAAATTATTTAACCGGTTAAAACTTTACGCACAATTAGGGCTTGATGAATTTTTCTTAAAAGAGATAAGAGCGCGCAGAGGTTGGTGGGCCAACAAACAGGCGTGGCAGTTAGGCGCTAAATATATTAATGCGTTTAATGTAAAAGGTTTGAGTTTGCAGGCCGAGTATAACCAGGTAAGACCTTATACTTATACGCACGGTTTAGTTGAACAAAATTATGCGCATTATGGTATGGCATTGGCGCATCCTTTTGGTGCCAATTTTAAAGAGTATCTCGGTTTTTTATCTTACCGAAAGAATAATTGGGAATTTAACTGGCAAATGATGTATGCGATCGTTGGAAAAGATTCTTTAAACAGCAACTCTAATTTAGGGCAGAATATATTTTTAAGTTATGTTACAAGGCCATTTGAATATGGACACAAAACTACACAGGGGGTTAAAACAAACATTTTACAAAGCAATATAAAATTCACTTATTATCTTGTTCCGGATATGAATATGCGATTGGAACTCGGATATATTCAACGCTCTGAAACAAACAGCATGGGTTATATTTTACAAAACCCATTTATTTATTTTGGATTTAAAACAAGTTTTTGGAACAGGTATCGCGATCTTTAAGCCGAACTCACTTCTTTTAAAACTTCTAAACTTTTTATGGTATTAAAGCCCGGAAAGTGTAAACGATAATAAGCTAATAACACTTCCACAATTAGTTGTCGTTGCTCATTAGAGATCTTAGATTTTAGTGCGTTTACTTTTAAAAATTCGGAAAATAATAATGAGTCTTCTTTGTTAAGACCCAAAGGAAATGCAAGGCTCATAGATGAGAATTGGCCGTCGCGGCAATCAAAATAGGGTGTTTGTGCAGAATAATTATTTTGTGGCTCTACGCCAAAATATTTTGTGAACTCCGTTAAAAAATACAAGTGCAAATTTATGAATTCTGTTTCCGTATCATTTAAATAAGTTAAACACGATTCGATAAATTCATACAAATATTTATTTGTAGCACTTTCTTTAATGGCTTTAATTAATATTTCGTTTAGGAATTGTGCAATGCTTAGTTTTGGCAACGAGTTAGAAATATTAGAAAGAATATAATAACTTGAAATTTCGGTAACCTGGTGCACTTCTTTATTTTGTTTTAAAATAAGCTCAACATTAATTAAACTTAACGGAAAGATGTTGCTTGGCCTGATGTTTTTATTTAACGCAACTGCGGCAGTTACAAGGCCGTTATTGTGTGTATAAAGTTTTAAGATAAATTTTTTATCGCCATGTTTGATCGCCTGCAAAACGATGGCCTTATCGGAAACGCGCATTAATTTATGACAAGGATTTTTGAAACCGCCTTCTGTTCACCAGTTGTGGTAGCTGCATATACAACATAAACACCCGAAGAAACACGATTACCAGAAAGGGTTTTTATAGGCCATTCTATTTGTCCGCCTTGCGATTTTGTTTCCCAAACCAGATTGCCGCTTTGGTCAACAATTTTTACAACAGAATTGTCAATTAAGCCCCGCACAAAAACTGTTCCTGCATAATTTGACCGAACAGGGTTTGGATAAG
>JAUXSA010000124.1 GCA_030681615.1 Bacteroidota bacterium | reverse complement strand
TCAAACAGGCATTAGAAGGGCAGAGTTGTTGGGTTTGAAAGAAAGTGACGTTGATCTTTATGAAAGCCAGTTAAAGGTTTTGGGTAAAAGAAATAAGGAAAGGATCATCCCATTTGATCTTGGATTAAAACGCAACCTTGAAATGTATTTAAACGTAAAAAAAGATCACAATCTCTTAAATCCATATTTATTGGTTACTTTAAAAAATACTCAGCTCACCGCTCAAAAAGTAACCAAAATTGTGAATGAAGTTTTAGGGGCTGTAACTACCAATTCCAAAAAAAGTCCACACGTTTTACGCCACACATTTGCAACCCATTTATTAAATAATGGTGCAGATATTAATGCCGTAAAAGAATTATTAGGCCACGCAAGTTTAGCGGCAACACAAATTTATACACATAACACAATAGAAAAATTAAAAAGATCATATAATCAAGCACACCCGCATTCGGGTATTTAATAACACAAAAAAATAGGAGGAAACAAGTTATGACAATCAACATCCAATCAGTGCATTTTGATGCAGACAAAAAGTTACTTGACTTTGTTAATGAGAAAGTAGAAAAATTAAACAAGTATTATGATGGTATTATAAACAGCGAGATAACACTTAAGCTGGACAAGAACAGCAATAGTGAAAATAAAATTGCCGAGATAAAAATGCTGGGCAAAGGGCACGAATTCTTTGCCAAAAAACAATCTGCAAGTTTTGAAGAATCTACAGATCTTACCTGCGAAGCGTTAAGAAATCAAATTATGAAACATAAAGAAAAAATAAAAGCACAATAATTTTAGAATTATTTAAAATAAAAAAGCCTCCAAAATAGTTGGAGGCTTTTTTTGTTAAATATGTTTTGAGAAGTAAAGTTAATATAAATATCAGTGTTTTTCTATTAAGTGAAGGCTGTGTTTTATTCATTAAAAGCTAACGCTTACATTTCGGGCACTGATTCCGGCCATTCATTTTCTGCTACAGAATTTTTTCTGCAATAAACTTTTATAATTTGTGCTTTGAGCATGTATTTCCCCAGTGAAAATTGTATTGTTTTATATCTATTATCTAATTTTGAATGCTATGACAGATAAAAAATACAAGTTGGAAGAAATGCATAAAAAGATGATCGAGGAGATCCAGGATTATGCGATCATTTTATTAGATATTGATGGTACCATTCTTACCTGGAATAAAGGTGTTGAACGAATAAAAGGTTACAAAGACAACGAAATAATTGGACAAAATTTTAATATATTTTATATGCCTTCAGACAGGCAACATCAACTTCCTGAAAAATTAATAGCGCTCGCAAAAATGGAAGGCAGCGCTAAACATATTGGCAGAAGGGTACGTAAAGATGGATCTATATTCTGGGGCAGCATAATTATAACTGCTTTGCATGATGAAGATGGAAATGTAATTGGTTTTACAAAATTAACCAGGGAGTTACGCGATAACGAAATGGAATGAAAAAACCTGCAGTACTTTAATACAGCAGGACCTTTAAAATTTAAATTATAATTTTATCTGAAAGATACTTCCAGGTTCTTTTCTTCGATCAGCTTTTTCAAATTCAACAAGCCATAACGCATTCTGCCCAAAGCCGTATTTATTGAAACATTTGTAAAGTCGGCAATTTCTTTAAAACTCATATCATAATACGTTCTCATTATTACCACCTCGCGTTGATCGGCCGGTAATTCGTTTATAATAGACCGGATACTTTTTTTGAATTTTACAGTTTCATCATAATCGTCTACAGGTTGATCGCTGGCCAGTGTATTAAACACGCTCACTTCTTCACCTTCTTCGTTAAAATAAACTGGTACAGGGGGCATTTTTTTGATTCTTCTAAAATGATCGATGATCAAATTACGGGCGATGCGAATAACCCAGGGCAAAAATTTGCCTTCTTCGCTATACTGACCGCGTTTTAGAGTTTGAATAACCTTAAAAAAGGTGTCCTGAAAAATATCCTCGGCCAAAGCCTTGTTTTTTACAACAACCATAATAGAAGAAAAGATCTTTCTTTTATGACGATTAAGTAAAACTGATAAGGATTCTTCGTTTCCGCCAATATAGAGTTGCACTAACTCGTTATCATTTAATAATTGAATAGACATGTTTTTACTATATTTAATTAAAGAGATCTAGTAAATGTCTATTCTATTGGCGTTTGGTTTTAAATGATTAATAAAGCAAATATAGACCAATTTAATGAATGTCTAAAATTGAAATGTTAAAATCGTTAAATTTTTGAGCGAAACATGCTTTTGACTGAGTGAATGAAATTAGCCGCTAAAAAAAAAGGCATAAAAAAAGGGTAAGCTACTTTCATCGCACCGCTCAACCGCATACCCTTGCTTTGTTCCCAACCTGGGGGATTCTGTAGGAGCTGGTCGTGAAAGACTTACCCAAGGCAAAATTAGTATTATTTTATTGAATACTACTAATTAATTTTAATTTTTTTAGTCCCTGTTACTTGTAAAACGCCAGATGTAATAAACCAATGTGGCAATAGAACCTAAAGCAGCAACAAAGTAAGTGTAGGCTGCCCACCTTAAAGCATCTTTTGCTTCAGCATGTTCGTAATCACGAGTTAATCGCGAATTATCTAACCAGGCTAATGCTCTTTTGCTTGCATCTACCTCTACAGGTAAAGTAATTAAACTAAACAATGTAATAGTACCTTGTAAAACAATGAATATCAAAAGCATAGAGTTCATCATACCTTGCATACTATAAGCAGCAAATGCTAAACCTATGGTTAAAAAACTCATTAAATTACTTGCAAGTTGTACTATTGGTACAACCTTACTGCGCATGGTTAACCATTGGTATGCTGTAGCGTGCTGCACAGCGTGCCCACATTCGTGGGCCGCAACTGCTGCCGCGGCAATATGTCTTCCGTTATAAACATCAGTACTTAAGTTAACCGTTTTATCGGCTGGATTGTAATGGTCGGTTAACCTGCCTTCAACACTTAACACCTTAACATCGTAAATGCCATTTTCCTTTAGCATTTTTTCTGCAATATCTTTTCCGCTAAGACCCGATGAAAGGGGCTCTTTGGAGTACTTGGCAAATTTACTTTTTAACTGTGAACTTACTAAAAGTCCTATCAGCATAAATACTACAGCTATTATCAATAATCCTATATCAAACATATTTTTACTTTTTCTATAAGTGAAACAAACCAAATGCCATTTTAGTTTTATGTCAAAATATCATGAAAAGCCCTTAAATCCTTGAAATAATGGCCGCCTTGTTAATTAAATTAACAAACCAACTTTAGTAAGTTTAATTTTTTTTAGCCTTTGTCTTTAAAACTTTCAGCTAGTTTTAGTAAAAATTAAATATGGTACAAAAGCCTTTAATATTAGTGACCAACGATGATGGTATTTTTGCGCCGGGCATACAAGCTTTGGCAAAAATTGCCGCAAAGTTTGGTGACATTGTTGTGGTTGCTCCAGATAAACCACAAAGTGGTATGGGCCATGCTATTACCATTAACGCTACATTACGAATTCAAAAAACAAATTTTCATAATGCTTTGCAGGAATTTTCCTGCACAGGTACACCGGTAGATTGTGTAAAGATGGCTGTTAACCATATCTTAAAAAAACGTCCAGATCTTGTTATCAGCGGTATTAACCACGGTAGCAATAGTTCTATAAATGTTATTTACAGTGGTACTATGAGCGCCGCTATTGAAGGCGCTTTAGAAGGCACGCCAAGTATTGGTTTTAGCCTGTGTGATTACGCGATGGAAGCCGATTTTAGTCAGGCAGAAAAATTCATTGAAAAAATAATTGCACAAACATTAAAAAATAAAATGCCAAAAGGTGTTTGTTTAAATGTAAATATTCCGAAGTTAAATGCTGATGAAATAAAAGGAATAAAAGTGGTACGCCAGGCAAAAGCAAATTGGGTGGAGCGTTTTGATGAACGTAAAGATCCTTATGGCAGAGAGTATTATTGGTTAACGGGCGAGTTCGTTAACTTTGAGCCCGAATCGTTAGACACAGATGAGTGGGCATTGAGCAATGGCTACATCTCTGTTGTACCAACGCAAGCAGACCTTACAGCACACAGCGCATTAAAAGAATTTAATTTTAATTAATATGAATTGGGTACGACGTTTAGATAAATTTTGGATCGGACTTGTTATAGGTCTTATATTTCCAATGATCATGTTTTTTTTATACTGGTTATTTTTTCATAATTATTTAAGTTTTCCAAGAGGCTTTTATAGGTACCTTTTTAATGGTGTATTATTAAGCAGCGTTATTAAAATTTGCGGTATTGGTAATTTGCTGTTATTTTATTTTGGATTGAATAAGAAGATAGACAGTTTTAGTAAAGGAATTATTGTTAGTGTGTTTGCTTATGTAGCTTTAGTTGCTTACGTAACCTATTACATGGAACCAGCGTTATAAATAAATGAAGTATTACTTTTTAACCGGCGAGCCAAGCGGCGATCTTCATGCAAGTAATTGTATGAAAGAGATCATGCAACTGGATAGTAAAGCAGATTTTGCATTTACCGGTGGCGACCTAATGCAAGAGCTTACCGGAAAAAAAGCGGCCATACATATTAAACAAATGGCCTTTATGGGTTTTATAAGGGTGTTGCAAAATATTTTTACGATCAAACAAAATTTTAAAATTGTAAAACAGGATATCTTAAACTACAAACCCGATCTTTTAGTCTTAGTAGATTATCCCGGTTTTAATTTGCGTATGGCCAAATGGGCGCATGAGAATGGTATTAAGACCGATTTTTATATTTCACCAACCGTATGGGCATGGAAAGAGGGAAGAGTAGAGATCATAAAAAAATACGTGAACAAGTTATTTGTTATTCTTCCCTTTGAAGAAGCCTTCTACAAAAAACACAATTACAAAGCTTATTTTGTTGGACATCCTTTAATTGATGCCATCGAACAAAAAAAGCCAACACTAAAAAGTAAAACAGGTTTTATAAAAGATAACGGGTTAAATGAAAAACCAATAATTGCAGTACTTCCGGGCAGCAGAACACAAGAGATAGAATACATGCTGCAAATTATGATGGAAGTGACCAAAAATTTTAGCGGCTATCAATTTGTTGTTGGCGGCTCTACCAATTTGCCTGAGAGTTATTATGATGCTTTAAAACAATATGGTATTAAAGTTGTTTTTAATCAAACCTATGAGTTAATGAGTTATGCCGAAGCGGGAATTATTAAATCAGGTACTTCTACTTTAGAAAGTGCTTTATTTAATTTACCTGAGGTTGTATGTTATAAGAGCGGTGCGCTATCAATTAAGATCGCAAAATTATTGGTAGATGTAAAATACATTAGCCTTCCAAATTTAATAATGGATAAGCCGGTAGTAAAAGAATTAATACAAAATGACTTTAGTGTAAAAAGCATTACTGAGGAATTAGAAAAGTTATTGAACGATAAACCATATCGTCAAAGAATATTGAATGATTATACAGAATTAACAAAACAATTAGGCGGACAAGGCGCTTCTAAACGCTTAGCGATAGAATTGGTAAAGGACGCTACAACAAAAAATTAAATTTGAAAAAGAGACTAAAAATAATTATTGCTGTTTTAATTGGACTAAGTTTGTTTACAAGCTTTACTTCTTTTTACGTACCTGCCGAAAGTTTGCAGATACGGTTATATGCACATTTAAAAGTAAATTCTGTTTTATTGAATGTAAGTGCAGGAAACTATAAAATATTGGCCGATGGCAATTTGATCGCAGAAGGTGGCACGGAATCGCAATTTAAACTATTTTTGAAGGGAGATAGTATTCTTTTATATCACAATGATAAAGCCATTGGCAATTTTAAATATTTAAAATTTGTTGGTGCAGAAACCGATGAGATAAAAGTAAAATTACTTAACCCAGATAGGAAACCACGTATTTATCAAAACAACGTAAGTTTTAGCGTTAGTGATGAATACATAAGAATTATAAACGATGTTGTGCTTGATAATTACATTGCCGGTGTTACCGAAGCAGAGGCCGGTTCACGCTCTAATTTGGAATTTTATAAAGTGCAGGCTATTCTTGCAAGAACATTTGCTTTGGCGCACATAAATAAACATGTTGCCGAAGGTTTTAGTCTGTGCGACCAGGTGCATTGCCAGGCTTATTACGGTAAACCTAAAGATGGTATTATTTTTAAAGCAATTGAAGAAACAAAAGGTAAAGTAGTAGTAGATGATAATTTAAATTTAATTGTAGCTGCATTTCACAGTAACAGTGGCGGACAAACTGCCAATAGCGAGGATGTTTGGGGTTCGCACACCACTTATTTAAGAAGCATTACAGATACTTTTAGTGTAAAAATGCCTAATTCAAAATGGGAGCGCCGGATGCTAACTGACGATTGGTTAATGTATTTAAAACTAAAACATGGTTTCCCAACCGATCAGCCCGAAGCAAAATCGATAGCACTAAATTTTAAACAAGACTATCGTAAAGTTTTTTTAGAGTGCAGTAATTCACGCGTGCCTTTAAAAAATATTCGCCAGGATCTACAATTAAAATCTACTTTTTTTAGCATCAGCGAAATAAACAAAGACAGTATCTTGTTTAAAGGTCGTGGCTATGGTCATGGTCTTGGCATGTGCCAGGAAGGCGCCATGCGCATGAGCAGAGTAGGTTATAAGTATATTGATATTTTAAATTTTTATTATAAGAACATCCAGTTAATAGACCTTCACAAACTAAGTTTCTTTAAAGATGAGTAACATGATACGCAGCGTAGCTGCGAGCTATTTGCGAAGTTAAAGCCACAGATTTCGCAGATTCCCACAGAATACATCAGTGTAATTAGTGAAATCTGCGGCAAAAATGTATATATTTATCTCAATGAAATTAATAAGTAAAACAAAAATATTTCTCTCAATTTTTATATTGCTTATTAGCTTTAATGCTTTTTCTCAGGATGACGAGGATGAAGAAACGATAAGACCAGGCCGGAAAAGTAAATTCTTAACTGGTTTTTATGTTGGCTCTTATTTTGCAAATAAATACAGTGCAAGTACCTATAACGGTTATGGCTTTGACTTAGAGGGGAATCGGTACTCGTTTGAGAATAGTTTAATGAAGCAAAAGATATACTATGAGTATGGTCCTGGCAGGGGAAATTTTGATTATGTTGCAGAAGCATTAGTTGTGGATCAAGGTCAGTGGGACTTTATTGAAAGTGATATGCCGGTGAATATGCATTATACACCAGCAATTATGCTTGGATTTAATTTTAAGGTTCCGGTTGATAAAACAAGTGCAATTATCTTTAATTTAAATGCATCAAAATTAAATGTGGAAGGAAATTTCACAATTACAACACGCAAAGTACCAAGTATAAACCCAGGCATTAATAACAATATTCAATCCTTTCCCATTCGGGGGAGTGAGCAGCGTTTGTTATTTCAATTGGGATTTCAAAAACTTATTGGTGAACTGGAAAAACTTAATTTTTTTGTAGAAGCTGGCTTTGTTGGAACACTTGCCAAGTTTGATAGGAATATGATATACATTAACAACCTTAATATTGATCTTACGTATTATCTAAATCAAACCCAGTATGCCGCACCAGGTCCTGCCCGGAAACCTGTTGGTTTTGGTGTAGGGGCCTATGCCGGATTAGGAGCAAACATAAATATCAATCCTAAATTCACTTTACAATTATTGTACACGCCTTCTTACGAAAAAGTAAATATTGGAACCAATCCAACGCTTAAATTACAAAATGCACTTGGCTTAAGAGTGTACTATAATTTTTTATCTCCAAAACCAAAAACTGATCCTTCGACGGAACCTAATGTAATTCAGGATTGATCCTAAAATGCTGTTTTGCTTTTCACCAACATTTATTTTACCTTTAAGAGATGAAATTGCCTTTAGCTAAACTCTTTATTGTCTTTTCTTTTTTATTCGCTTATAACGTCACTCATGCGCAACAGCCAGGTGTTATTAAAGTTAAAAAAGAATCTAACCTGGTTAAAGTAGTGTTTGATAATACTGAATTAAAATTAATGGCGGTTGACAGATTTGGTAATCCGCGCGAGAACCAGATAACCTCTTATAAATTATGGATTAAAGGTAAAGGCGACGCTAAAATGTTTTCCGGCTTTAATAATAATTTAAGTGCCGAAATGGTAAAAGAATTAAATAAATTAAAAAAAGCCACTAAAATATTTTTTACCGAAATAAATGTGAAAGATGATGATGAACATCAAATAAAATTACCGGATGTAGTAGAAACCTGGTTTCCTGATTGTAAGAATTGCGATAATAAAAAGAGTGGCTATTGATACGGGTCTGTTTTTTTTCTTTGATCTAAATAAATATATTCCCGCTTTGAGGAAAAAAACGCTTGCTCAAAACGGGATATTCCCAGTTTTTACTTCAAGTGTATTCTAAACGCTTTATCTTAAAAAGGCCTGCATGACTTATGGTGATTGACTTGTAGCACATCTTTTCAATTGTGTTTTTTAAGAGGGCACGGTTTGTGCAAACCTACATAATACTATAAAACCACACATTAATTTAACCTAATCCCAATTAAATGAAAAAAATTATTTTCAGTACAGCGCTATTTTTATTCTTTATCAATATTAATGTTGCACAGATCATTTCTGATAAAACCGATAACCGCGAAAGATTTCAATTTGGTGTAAGAGCCGGCTTAAACTATTCGAACGTGTATGATGAGCAAGGAGAAGAATTCAGAGCTGACGCAAAAGTAGGATTTGTAGGAGGTTTGTTTTTCGAACTTCCTTTCGGAAAATATTTTGGCCTTCAGCCGGAACTTTTATATTCACAAAAAGGATTTAAAGGCGAAGGTGTGTTCTTATTTAGTAAATATTATTTTACAAGAACTACAACTTATATTGATATTCCTGTACAACTTGCATTTAAGCCCAGCGAATTTGTAACTCTAGTTGTTGGTCCTCAGTTCTCGTATTTGATCAGTCAAAAAGACGTTTTTACAAGCACCCCAAATAGCTATGAGCAAGAACAGCAATTTAAAAATGATAATATCCGTAAAAATGCTTTAGGAGTTATTGGAGGTTTTAATATTAATATTAAGCACTTTGTAATAGGGGCTAGGGTAGCATGGGATATTCAGGAAAATAGAGGAGATGGCTCTTCTGTTACACCACGTTATAAAAACACCTATTTTCAGGGTACAATCGGACTTAAAATATAATAAGATACTACAACCTGGTATTTCTAAAAAGCCAAATGCCCGCAAGGTCTTTGGCTTTTTTATTTTCTATAAATAATTCTATTATTTTATTTAACTATTTTCTCTTCCAGTAATTGGTGGAGGAATTTTTTCTCGCCTTTATAGATAGAATAAATAAAAGCATCTTTTAAATTATTCACCAGCACTTTCTCTAACAATGCCTGGGCTTCGTTATAGGTTTCAAAATTACCCATGCTAAAACGCGTTATGTAATCATCATCAGTTTGCCTGATTATTTTTGGCATTCCAATAACGTTATTATAATTAAAATTTTCGTATAATTTGTAAGCGCCTATCTGTACTTTGTAGAACAGGCCATCGACCTTGGTATCACCAAATTTACCGGCGAAAGATTTCTTATCAAACTTATCGAACAGGTTTTTATTTTTTTCATCAATAGAAAGGTTTAGCTCACTTATTTTTTTGTCATACTCGGGTGATGTAAAATCTGCGTAAACATTTATTACCATAAAAGAGTCAATGCCTACTGTATTTAATTCTACCACTTGTTGCGGGAACTGGTTTACTTTTATTACAATCTCATATTCATCATCAACAGGTAAGTTGGCTAAAAAATTCCCATTCAGATCATTTGATGACATGCTGGTCTTAAATTTTCTGTTCTTTAAAATAGAAGTGATCTCAATATCAGCCTGCGTTGGTTTACCATCAATCATTACTAAACCATCTACCTGCAATAAGGAAATAGGTTTGCCGGGCATACCGGGTTCTACCATATAGATATCCTGCTGACCCTTACCACCGCGTTTAAAGGAAGAGTAATAAGCCTTTTTTCCATCGCCTCTTACAGTGTAAAATTTATCTTCATCTTTTGTATTAATGGGTTTACCGAGGTTGTATGGAGTTTGCCATTTACCTTTTTTAAGATCGCTTCTAAATACATCGTAGCCACCAATACTATTACTATTGTTTGATGAAAAGAATAACGTTTTGCCGTCTGCCGTTACAAAAGGTGCATCTTCATCGTATTTAGTATTAATTAGCGGACCTAAATTCTTAATATTACCCCAGGTATTATCTTTTAATCTTTCCGCTTCGTAAAGATCCCTTTTTCCAATGCCATCAGGCTTTTCGCTGGCAAATATTATTTTATTCTTATTTGGAATAAAACAGGCGCTGCCTTCCCAGGCCCTGGTATTAATACCTACCTGATAAATTGGGTTGCTCCATTTATTACCAATTAACCTGCTCATAAAAAGATCGCCATTGCCGCCACCAGTATTTTTATAAATGAACATTTGTGTGCCGTCAAAACTTACACTTACGGCAGCATCGTGCAGGTTAGTATTTAAATTTTCAATTGGCGTTGGTACAGACCATGCTGTATCGTTTATTTTTTTGGAAATAAAAATATCTTCGTAAAAAAGCTCTACATCTTCTGTATTTGAGATCTTATCTCCTTTTACAACCTGTTTCCCTCCTTTGGATTGTGGGCCGCGATAGGTAAAGATCATAAAGCGCTCATCAGATGGAATTAAAGGGCAATACTCGCTGGCACCCGAGTTTATTGGTTTACCAAGATTCTTAATAGTAACATTATTTTTTTTGAATTTGTTCTCGTTTATTTTTTCGCACCGGTGGATCCTAAAATTTATATCACGCAACAACAAAGGCTGTTTAATTGTTTTTTTCTCTTCAATACTTAAAGCGATCTTGTAATTTTCCAATGCAGCATCAATACTATCGTTTTTTTCGAAGGCGTATGCCAGGTTGTAATTATAACCATCAATAGCATAAGCTTCATTTTTTAAAAGCGAAATATGAGTAATGGCTTTATAGGAATTATCTACATCATAAGAATAACAAATTACTAATAAATAACTAATGTAGGGTTGATTTTTATTATTCTCGCTAATAGAATCAAAAATTGGAAGCGCTTCCAGAAAAAGATTTTGTTCGAATTTTATTTTTGCTTTTGATAATCTTAATTGATCGGGTGGATTTAAACCAAATTTCGCATTCTCAAAGACAAACGCATTTACCTGGGCGACAAACGCGTTAATAGAAACGACAAAAAGAAGTAAGAGTATTTTTTTTTTAGCTTGCAACAATGATTTTTAACCTAATAAAGTTAGGTAAAAAACTAACATCACAAAGTATTTTTTTAAATTAATTTATAACAGGGAGCAAACCGTAGGTTTTTCCGAGCTCAAGCATTTGACTTGTAAAATCTTTTGGGTATTCGATCTTTACATCAATTATCTTATCACCTTCCATTATCGGAACCAATTTAGGCTGAATAAATCCTGCGTAAGGTGCAATGTTTAAGTGCGAATAACGCTCTAAGATCTCTTTATGTAAGGTTGGATCAACTTTTACGCCATAATTTTCAATAAGATCGTGGCCGGCTTTATAATCACCCTGCGATTTTACGCGTTGGATCTCTTTTAAAAGTTCTCCAAATAAAACACGGAGTTTATTATAATCGTTTATTACAAAATAGGTCTTTCCATTTTCCACTTTTTTCTCAACAACGTTATCTTTAGCGCCTTTTTCAACTACCCAGGCAGCCACCATTTTACGGTTACGCATATGTGCTTCTTCAATTTCTTTGCCTGGTTTAATACGCGATAACTGTACAATTAAACCCTTGGTGATGTACTCGTCATAAGCAGCTTTACCACATTCTAAATTTGGCATAACACCTAACTCAACCAATTTTGGATCTAATAAATAATAAAGAGCTACTAAATCTGCACGGCCTTCTTCTAATGCGCTGGCATAGTTTTTAAGTGTTTCAGCAGGCTGACCTATACCTTCTTCAATAACACCGCTGGCATGGCCAATAACTTCATGCATATCTGTATGTAATTTATCTGCTAAAGAAGCATACTCTTTTACGCGTGCTTTTATTTCATCGTTATAATAAAACTCGTTTACCACATTTGAACCCGCTGCCTGATCATAAGCTTCAACTATATTACCAAGGTTAACAGATTTACTTCCTTTCGTTTCTCTTATCCATTCGTTGTTTGGAAGGTTAATACCAATTGGTGTGCTCGGTGATGAATCGCCACTTTCTACAACAGCATTAATTACTTTTGCAGAAATTCCTTTTACATTTTTCTTTTTATGTTGAGGCAATAATGGAGAATTATCTTCGAACCATTGCGCATTTTTACCAATAGTAGCAATACGTTTACTGGCTTCAAAATCTTTTACAGAAACAACAGATTCAAATGAGCCTTTTTTTCCTAAAGGATCCTGGTATACTTCAATGAAACCGTTAACAACGTCCACAGCACTTGCTGTATCCTGTACCCAGGCAATATTGTACTCATCAAAATCAACCAAATTTCCACTTCTGTAAAACTTAACAAGTTTTTCAAGAGCTGTTTTTTGTGCATCGTTTTCAGCAACAGTAGCAGCTTTTTCTAACCAATAAACAATTTTTTCGATAGAGGCAGAATACATGCCGCCAACCTTCCAGATCTTTTCAACCAGCTTGCCGTTCTCTTTTACCAGTTTAGAGTTTAAGCCATACATTGGTTTTGTGGGATTTGCTTTATCTACCTGCGCGGTATAAAAAGCATCAGCTTCTTTTTGTGTTACCCCTTCGTAAAAATTAACAGCAGATGACTTAACAAGATCTGTCTTTGAATCAAGACTCACTTTTTTAGAAGCAATTTTTGGATCGAAGATCTGTGTAGCAATAAAATTTAAGAAATTTGTTTTTGTTTCACCGCTTGAAAGTGGAAGCAGGGCTGCATCCAATTCATTAGCTTCTTCTAAAAAGAATTCTTTAGTACATTCCGGCATTATTTTATCCATATTATAATGGTGGTGAATACCGTTACTGAACCAGACACGCTTAGCGTAAACCAACAATTTTTGATATTGCTCTTCATCGTTACCAGCCTTGTGATTAGCTACTATAGCCTCTAACGTTTTACGAATTGCTAAATTGTATTTATAGTTTTGATCGTAAATAATATCACGGCCACTTAAAGCAGCTTCGTATAAATAATATAATAATGTTTTTGTTTGAAGAGGGATCTGGTCAAAATCCTTCACGTTATATCTCAATACACGAAGATCGGAAAATTGCTCGGTAACATATTCAAAATTCTCCTCTGTTGGCGGTGGCATGATACTTTCGATGGTATCTTTTTTAGGTTTAGAGGCCATGTTTGCTAATTCATTGTCGGATGAATGACAGGCGCTTAATACAAGAGAGCAGGCGGCAATTTTAATATAATTGTTCATAGTGTTTGAAATAGGGTGTAAGATTACATTTTATTTACATTTTTTGCAAAAAAATGTGTTCGACGGTAGTAATAGAAAACCTAAATTTTAATGTCTTTTGGGTAACAAATAAAATGTTTGGTTACGGTGGTGCTAAGGCTTTGTATATTAAGCTGGTCGCTGGCTTCGGCCACATCTACCAGTTTACCATTACTCATTAAAATGTTAATATTAAAATTGGTGGCGTTGTAGGCACTATTATTCACCGTATCGGTAAATACAAAATAGAATGCTTCTTTACGGGTAATTTTATATTGTTCGCACACTTTTTCAATCAATTTGTTCTTAAGAGAAGTTGAAATAGCTGTATTTTGAATTTCAACTTTATATAATTTCCTGTCCAATAGGTTGGAACATAATTTGCTTAAGATCTTATCTTCATTTTCTGTCCAAACCTTAATAGAGGTTACAATATCATTATCATCCAGTTTAGAGAATTTATCTAATAAAGTACGGTCTTTTTCAAAATCAGTTTCTGTAAAATCATTCTCTAAAAATAACACAAAAGTGGGTGTGCCAAATAGTTTTTTGCCTTGTGCCGAAAGTTCTTTAGCGCGTTTTAAAATATTTACCAATAAGGTTTCGGCACTTAGAACAGTTTTGTGTAAATACACTTGCCAATACATTAAACGTCGGGCAATTAAAAATTTCTCTATGCTGTAAATAGCCTTATTTTCAACTACCAATTCATTATTTACCACATTCAGCATTTTTATGATCCTGTCGCTGCTAATTACCCCTTCGCTAACACCGGTAAAAAAACTATCGCGCTTTAAATAATCAAGGCGGTCCATATCCAGTTGCGAGCTTACCAATTGGTGCAGGAATTGTTTTTTGTATTTATCGTTAAAGATCTTAATGGCCAGACTTAGTTTGCCTTTAAACTCTTTATTCAACTTATCCATAAACAAGCTGCTCAAGGTTTCGTGATTAATGCCTTTTACAATGCTGTGTTCTAAAGCATGAGAGAAAGGACCATGACCAATATCGTGCAGTAAAATGGCTATTAATACTGCTTTTTCTTCTTCATCTGTTATTACAATTTCTTTTTGCCTCAATGTTAGAACAGCTTCCTGCATTAAGTGCATAGCACCAATAGCATGGTGAAACCTTGTATGCAGCGCGCCTGGATAAACCAAATTAGTTAAGCCTAATTGTTTTATACGACGCAAACGTTGAAAATAGGGATGGTTAAGCAGATCGTAAATTAATTCGTTTGGTATGGTAACAAAACCATAAATAGGGTCGTTAATTATTTTACGTTTGTTTATTGGCATTAGGTTTGATAACTTATAATTAAAATTCGTTAAATTAAATAATACAGCTAAATTTAATACGTTATTTGTAATAAACCGCTATTTATATGGACAAAATTAAAATTCTTTGGGCAGATGACGAGATAAATCTCTTAAAACCACACATATTATTTTTAAATGATAAAGGTTATGAGGTAATTACGGCTATGAGTGGCGATGAGGCCCTGGATATTGTAAAAGAAAATAAAGGATTACACGCTGTTTTGTTAGATGAGAATATGCCCGGACTTTCGGGCTTAGATACATTATTAAAAATAAAACAAGTCAATAACGATCTGCCGGTTGTGATGATCACCAAAAGTGAGGAAGAGCACATCATGAATGAGGCAATTGGGGGAAAAATTGCCGATTACCTTATTAAACCTGTAAATCCAAACCAGATATTATTATCGTTAAAAAAGGCACTAGACAATAAACGTTTGGTGAGCGAAAAAACAAATACCGATTACCGTAAAGAATTCGGACAAATTGGTATGACCATTAACGATAACCTAAGTTGGCAGGAGTGGATAGAGGTTTATAAAAAAATTATTTATTGGGAATTAGAAATGGACAAACTGCAGGATAAAAGCATGTTGGATGTTTTAAAAATGCAGAAGTCAGATGCCAATGCTCAGTTCTTTAAATTTGTTGAGAAAAATTACATTGGTTGGGTAAATGGTAAAACCCCTAATCCGCCAACAATGAGCCATACGCTCTTTAAAAATAAATTCGCAAAAGAATTGGTAAAAGACGAACCTGTATTTTTAATTGTAATAGATAATTTACGTTTAGATCAGTGGAAAGTTATTCAACCCATCATACAGGATTATTATCATGTAGAAAGTGAAGAAGCATTTTTTAGTATTTTACCTACAGCTACACAATACTCTCGTAATGCTATTTTCAGCGGATTGTTACCAAGTGAGATGGAAAAAATGTTCCCTAATTTTTGGTTAAACGATGAAGAAGAGGGTGGAAAGAATTTACATGAAGAAGCTTTTTTACAAGCGCAGTTAAAACGTCTAAAT
>JAUXSA010000122.1 GCA_030681615.1 Bacteroidota bacterium | reverse complement strand
GCTTAAGCTCAAAAATAAAGATCACGTTTGTAACGATGTTAATAGGTACCATTGCTATTAGCGGTTTACCTCCTTTCAGTGGCTTCTTTTCTAAAGACGAAATTTTAGCACATGCTTATGAGCACAGTCCTATATTATGGTTCTTTGGCCAGTTAACATCTATGTTAACAGTATTCTATATGTTCCGTTTATTGTTCCTTACTTTTTATGGAAAATTCAGGGGCACGCACGAACAAGAACATCATTTACATGAATCGCCTGCATCAATGACCTTCCCGTTAATTGTTTTAGCGATCTTATCTGTTGTTGGCGGTCTTTTAGGTTTACCCGAATTTTGGCACATGCCAAACTGGATGAGTAACAATTTGGATACAGTTATTCTTCGCAAAAATCCAAGCACCATGCCTCACGATACAGAATGGATGTTAATGGGTATTGCCGTATTGGCTGCTATAGCAACTATTTATTTTGCTTACATCGTTTATATGCAGAAGAGAACACTTCCGCTTAAAGAAAATGATAAAATGCCGGGCTTTCAAAAACTGGTTTACAATAAATATTATATTGATGAAATTTATAATGCGGTAATCACGAAACCGTTAGATGTACTTTCAGTTGCTTTTCATAAATTTTTCGATATCCAGATCATTGACGGAATTGTTAATGGTGTTGGCAGCGCAGTTAAAGGAATTGGTTCAGGTGTTAGGCTTTTACAAACAGGCAATATTGGCTTTTATGTAATAAGCATGGTAATTGGCATTGTATTTATTGTATTAGTAACTTTTTTAATTTAGTATTTAGGAATTTATGTTAGCAGCCTTATTAATTTTATTTCCATTGCTTGCGGGTCTTTTAGTGTTCTTTGTAAAAGGAAACACTGCACGTAATTTGGCGCTCGGTTTTTCAATCATTGAATTCGGGCTGGCTTTAGGAGCGTTTTGTTTATTTAAACAAGATCCTAATGCCTGTATGTTAAGCTTCGACCACGTTTGGGTTAAGTCTCTTGGCATTCACTTCTCTGTTGGCATTGATGGCATGAGCCTTTTAATGATCTTACTGACTACATTTTTAGTACCTCTTATTATCCTTTCTTCATTTACAACTGATCACAGCAAACCAAATAATTTTTACGGTTTAATATTATTAATGCAAATGGCCTTGGTTGGTGTGTTCATGGCTAACGACGGATTTTTATTCTACGTGTTCTGGGAGTTAGCTTTAATTCCAATTTATTTTATTTGTTTATTATGGGGCGGAGAAGATCGTGGAAGAATTACATTTAAATTCTTTGTGTACACTTTATTCGGTTCTTTATTTATGTTGGTAGGTTTAATTTATTTATACAACCACACAAACGTTGATGGATTAAAATCGTGGGCAGTACAAGATCTTTACACCGCCGGAAGAAGTTTAGCAGAGAACCAACAATCGGCAGTTTTCTGGATGATCTTTATTGCCTTCGCTATTAAAATGCCGATCTTTCCTTTACACACATGGCAACCTGATACATATGTTACTGCGCCAACACAAGGCACCATGCTACTTTCAGGTATCATGCTTAAAATGGGAACCTTTGGGGTTATTAAGTGGTTATTGCCTGTTGTGCCTTTAGGATTAGAGAAGTGGGGCGGAACAGCCATTGCACTTTCTGTTACAGGAATTATTTATGCTTCTGTGATTGCCATCAGCCAAAAAGATTTTAAACGTTTAATTGCTTATTCATCTATCGCTCACGTTGGTTTAATTTCTGCCGGAATTTTATCTGCTAATCAACAAGGTATTCAAGGTGCTATTATGCAAATGTTAGCGCACGGTGTAAACGTGGTTGGTCTATTTTTTATTGCTGATATTTTATTCCGTCATACCGGAACCCGTGAGATGGATAAACTGGGAGGTATTCGCGGCATGAACGGCAACTTCGCTATTTTATTTTTAATTATTTTATTAGGCTCGGTTGCTTTACCATTAACTAATGGTTTTGTGGGTGAATTTTTATTGATCAACGGTGTTTATCAATTCAGTGCAACAATGGCTGCGTTGGCAGGATTAACGGTTATTTTAGGAGCAGTATATATGTTACGCTCTTATCAAAAAATAATGTTAGGCGATCGTAACGATTCTAACGTAGCATTTGGACCTTTAGCAACAACAGATAAAGTAGTGTTAAGTATTATTTGTGTAGTTGTAATTGCTTTTGGAGTATATCCAAAACCATTAAATGATATTGCTGAAGAAGCTGTTAAAACAATAATGTTGAACTTAAAATAAAAATAATTTCGATCTAAGAAATCTAAGATCTTAGATCGTCAATCTAAAATTAATTATGAAAGGACTATTAATTATAAGTGGACTGGGAATTTTAGCGATGTTGGCTGAGATCTTCAAGTTTAAAAAATTATTGTTTCCAATGGTGTTGCTTGGAATTGTTGCGGCTTACGCTTTCAATTTCATGGAATGGAAAACAGGAATGAGCATACCGTATTTTGATAACATGATCGGTTTTGATAAACTGGCCATTGCTTTCTCTGGAATTATTATTGCTACTGCCTTCTTCTGGTTCATTCTAGCAAATGATTATTTTGAAGAAGAGACAAACCTGGTAGATCATTTTGCTTTAGTTCTATTTGCTTTGGTTGGCGCTTTAATGCTGACCTCGTTTAAGAACATGACCACTTTATTTTTAGGAGTAGAGATCATGAGTATTCCACTTTATGTTTTAGCGGCGAGTAAAAAGAAAGACATTAAAAGTAACGAAGCCGGTTTTAAGTATTTAATAATGGGCTCTTTTGCAAGCGGCTTTTTATTATTTGGTATTGCTTTAATTTATGGTGCCACCGGAAGTTTTGACCTAATGCAGATCCGCTCATTTATTTCTGAGCATGCTGCAGATATGCCTTTGTTCTTTTATGTGGGTGTTGTATTTATGTTAATAGCTATGTGCTTTAAAGTATCAGCTGCTCCGTTCCATTTTTGGGCGCCTGATGTTTACCAGGGTTCGCCAACATTAATTACAGCTTTAATGAGTACAGTTGTAAAAACCGCTGCCTTTGCTGCTTTCATGCGTTTGTTCATGGTGGGCTTTGCCGAGATCAGTTCTGTATGGACAGGAATTTTAGCAGCCGTTGTAGCATTATCTTTAATCATTGCCAATTTCTCTGCGGCCATGCAAAATAATGTAAAACGTATTTTAGCTTATTCAAGTATCAGTCATGCTGCATTTATGTTAATGGTAATTTTAGCAAACGTTAGAAGTAATTTATCGGTTAATGCGTTGATTTATTATTCACTGGCTTATTCATTAGGTAGCATTGCTGCTTTTGGAATTGTGTACAACGTTACTAAAAAAGGAAACGAAAATGTTGATGCCTTTAATGGTTTGGCAAAGCGTAATCCGAGTTTAGCTTTATGCATGGCAGTTGCTATGTTATCGTTAGCGGGTATTCCAATTACATCCGGTTTCTTTGCTAAATACTTTGTGTTCACAGCAATGATAGGTACACAATATAAATGGTTATTAATAATTGCGGTATTAACTTCTGCAGTAGGCGTTTATTATTATTTACGTGTAGTAATTGCCATGTACTTTAAAAAACAAGACACGCACGAGCCAATTACAATCGAAAGATCTAACATCATTGTAATTGTGTTGACCACAGCTGCAACTATTGCTATCGGTATTGTTCCGGGTATTGTGGCCGAGATGTTTGAGTTTTAATTACAATCTCCTAAACAGATCTTTAATATAATCCATAGTGGCGATCTCTTTATAGTTATCGCCAAAAGCATGGTTCCACATAAATGGTAAATTGTAACTAACGGTTGCCATTTTGGTTAATGTTTCCTCGTTCCAGTCTTTACTTAAATTTTGTGGCAAAGAAATTTTATGTTTTTTGATCATCTGCATAAACTCAGCGTGACCTTCAGGATAAATGTCTCCCAAATGTTGAAAGATTATACAGTTGGCATAACAATGGCGCGTACCGTGAATTTTAGAAAGACCATAACTAATAGCGTGACAAACGCCAACCTCGCTATAGGTTAAACTTAAACCGCCCATTAAAGAAGCCACCATTAATTTATCATCGTTCTCAGGTGTCTGACCAGCTTTATCATTTAAATATATTTCGCGGCACAAACTTAAAGCCTGGTCGCCATAAGCTAAACTAAAAGCGTTGTTGCGAATGCCGCCATGCGATTCTATACAATGTATATAGGTATCCATACCCGTGTAAAACCACCAGTCGGTTGGTACACTCGCAATTAATTCAGGATCTAAAATAACCTGGTTAAAAACGGTCCAGTCGCATTTTAATCCTAATTTTTTTTCGGGTCCGGTAAGCACTGCTGTCATCGAGACTTCAGCGCCGGTACCAGAAATAGTTGGCACACCTAAGTGATAAATGCCCGGCTTCTTAATTAAATTCAATCCTTGATATAATGTAGAAGAACCTTCGTTGGTTAACATTAACGATAATGCTTTTGCAATATCCATAATGCTACCACCACCAATTCCGATAACACCACTTGGTAATCCTTTTTTAGAA
Organism: Bacteroidota bacterium; assembly: GCA_030681615.1. Lineage (GTDB taxonomy): Bacteria > Bacteroidota > Bacteroidia > B-17B0 > Aurantibacillaceae > Aurantibacillus. The sequence goes on along the minus strand of JAUXSA010000122.1, from coordinate 44,687 downwards.
AGGATCTCATCGCGTAATGCATCAATTTGTTGTGTGGTTGGTTCGTAAGGATCCACGTCAATAAAATAAACAAGATCCTCCGGTTTATTCTGAAGCTTTGTGCTTAATGGCCTCCCTTTAAAATAATTATCAACTACAAAAACAAAATAATTTTTATTTTCTTTTCTAATTGGTTCAATGGTTTCAGTTAATTGCGCAAAAGATCCTCTGCCGTAAGTAACCTTATCAATATTCTTAAAATTTTTGTGCGTCATATTTATTTTTGAAGCGATTGATTTGTATCTATTCGTAAATTATTCGCATTAATTTATAGGCTTACAGATCTGTATCTATTCGTTTATGATTCGTACTATTTAGTAGTATAAAGTTTTTCTGCCTGGTCCCAATTAATAATATTCCACCAGTTGTTAATATAATCTGCGCGTTTGTTTTGATATTTTAAATAATAAGCGTGTTCCCAAACATCCAACGCTAAAACAGGTTTGCCACGTTCGCCCTCCAATTTCATTAATGGATTATCCTGGTTGGGAGTAGTAACAATTTTTAATTTTCCTTCTTGTTTAATTAACCAGCACCAACCACTACCAAATATTTTTGTAGATTTTTCAGCGAACTCTTTTTTAAATTCTTCAAATGATTTAAAGTCTTTATTAATTGCTTCCGCAATTTTTCCTGAAGGTAAGTTTGCCTCGCCTTTTGGATTTGGTTTTAATAAGGTCCAAAATAAAGAATGATTGTAATGTCCACCTAAATTATTTCTTATTACTGCCGACCAATATTTATCTATGTGCGTACACTTCACTTCATCGTTCGACATGTAATCGATATTTGTTGAAGGCGTTTCGTTTAATTTATTTACATAAGCTGCGTGATGCTTTGTGTGATGGATCTCCATGGTTTGTTTATCAAAATATGGTTCCAATGCGTCATAAGCATAAGGTAATTTTGGTAAAGCAAAGGCCGGTGTATTTTCTAACTGATTGCTCATTTCTTCCAATTTATCTATTTTATCTTTTCCTAATAAAGTACTTGCTAAACCCGAAAGGCCAAGCAGAGTTCCTTTTTTTAAAAAATCCCTTCTGTTATCACTCATGTTAAAATTGAATTAGTATTTGGTTTTTTTCTACAGCCGTTCCTTTATTAATGGCAATTTTTTTAATTGTTCCATCACAGGGACTTTTTAAAATATTTTCCATCTTCATAGCTTCTAAAACAATTAAAGCATCACCTTTGTTCACAGTGTCGCCTTCTTTAACTAATATATTTAATACCATGCCGGGCATGGGTGCTTTTATTTCGTTTATTTTTTTGGTTGCTAAATTATCAAGACCTAAAGTGTGTAACAATTCATCGTACTTATCTTTTAACTGCAAATTAAATTTTACCGAATTTATTTTTACAACCATGGTCTTTTCTTCCGCGTTCAATTTTATCAGATCAATGTTGTAAGATTTACCATTCATTAAAAAATGATATTGGTACGGGTTAATTTTTTCAAAATTCCCTTTTACTAAAGCGTCATTTAATGTGCCTTCAAATTCTTTTCCTGAAGCGTTTAAATTGGTTTTAAGGGTTTGGTTACCGTTTATGGTTATAGAATACATATTACAAATTTAATATTATTAAATGTACTAAAATAAAAAACCCTCTTCGTTTTGGAAAAGGGTTTTTAAAAGTTTCTTTGTGTGAATTTATTTTTTTACGAATTCACCCATTTTGTTGTCGAAGTTTAAGAAGTATCCACCTTTAGGAAGATTACTTACATCTAACTTACTGCCAAATCCTTTTTTAACGATATTACCATATTGATCGTAAATCTCGTACATAGTTTCAATTTGTTTATCAGATTTTCCTTTTTGGAAAAAAGTGATCTCTTTGCTGGCTTTCATTGGCGCGTATTCAATTTCTGGAACTTCGCTCATGTACTCAGTTGGCTTGCTTAAACGAGGTTGGCCACTATAATCCGTTTGACGCACACGTACCTGATTTTTTCCGCTGTGTGGAACTACTTTAAAAGAATACTCATTACTTGTTGGTGTACCAACACCATCAACCTCACCAACTTTTACCCATTTGTTCCAGCGGTACTGTTCAACCGCAAAAGCTAATTTACCGGTCTCAGATTTAGTTGTCCATTTAATATTACCATCCTTATCAGCTGTCATACTAACAACTTCGTAAGTACTTTTTGGCTTTAAAACTTCTGGATTTAATACTTTAGGTTTACAGTCTTCTTTGTGGAAAATTTTCACCTCTACTTTATCGCCAATATTTAATTTGTGAGGCTTCATGTCTATCTCAAAGGCACTTGAAGGGATCTCATCTGTTGTAATATTTCCATTTACTTTAACTTCAGTCACACAAAAACCAACGCCGCCACTTCCAAATGGATTTTGTACATAAAGATTTTTCCCCTGATAATTACCTTCTAAAATTATAACGCCACCTTGGGCGCTAGCAAAGTTTATGCAAGCAAAACAAAAAAGGAAATAAAGTATAAATTTTTTCATCGATTATAGTTCAATTCTTAACGTTGCAATATTATAATCAATTTTTTGAATTACAAAATATATTTTTAGGAAAATTGCACTTTATTTACTTTTTATATGAAGTAATTTAATTAAATTTGTTAATTAAACTGGATAACCATGAGAATTTCCCTATTTTACCCTATTTCACTGGCATTTCTAATATTTTTAGGATCATGTAAAGGTGGCGGCAAAGAGGCTGATACGAACGAATTTAAGGGAGGAAATAAGGTTGTAAGGATAGCTGAAGTAATAACACCGGTTAGTATTTTTCCGCATAGGATAACAAATGTTGTAGAAGGCTTAATTGCCTCACAAGTACATGAAGGATTGGTGAAGATAAACCCTAAAGACCTTACTCTTATGCCGGGTTTGGCCGAAAAATGGGAAATAAGTCCTGATGGTAAAACCATAACTTTTCACTTGAGAAAAGGATTAAAATTTCAAAATAACGATGAAATAAGCAGTAAGGACGTAAAGTTTACTTTTGAGTTGCTTTGTACTGACAGGCCCGGGAATGTTCATTTTCACACGGTTTGTAAAGACAGGATAGTTGGCGCAAACGAATACTACCAATCCAGCATGAAGGGTCAAAAAGCCAAGTTAACAGGCTTTAAGGTAATAGATGATCTTAGTTTTTCTATCGAATTACTGAACTCAACCAGCATTTTTTTAGAGATCCTCGCTAATCCAGTAGCCTCCATTCTTAGCGAAGAGGCCTATAAGCAAAAGAAGGAGGATTCCTTTATTGGCGCGGGCCCATTTATGGTTGACGAAAAAACATCTACCAAAACACACTACGCATTATATAAAAACGCCAATTATTACGGCAAAGACAAAGAAGGCAAGTCGCTACCATATATAGATTCAGTAATAATAGACATTGTATCATCTACAGAAGTGGCTTTACAAAGGTTCCAAAATGGTAATGTTGACTTTATAGGCTCTGTGCCAAGCAATCAGCTTAAACAAGTAGTTGAAGAAAACATCAAATCGTTTAAAGGTAGTCCACCGGTGTTTATCCTCGATCAACGCCCTGAAATGGGCACTTCGTATTACGTTTTTAATGTAAATCGTCCACCTTTCAACAACATTAAGCTTAGACAGGCTATTAATTACGGAATAGACAGAACTAAAATAATAGACAGGGTATTGAACGGACAAGCTTATGGTCCGGCAATTAATGGTATTGTGCCTCCAACTTTTGATTTTTACAAATCATATACTGTAAAAGGCTATGATCTCGACCTTGAAAAGGCTAAAAAATTGTTAGCTGAAGCCGGCTATCCCGGAGGTAAAGGTCTTTCAGAGATCCAACTGATCGTAAACTCAGGTAACTCCAGAAATAATACGGTTGCTGCTGAGATCCAAAAACAACTAAAGAATAATTTAAATATCAATATTACCTTCGAGTCACTTCCAAATCCCGAAAAATTTGATCTTCAGATCAAAGGTATGGGTGATATGTTCAGAGACGGATGGGTTGCCGATTATCCAAGCCCCGAATCTTTCCTTTCAATTTTTTATGGCGAGCCTGTTACTAGCGATACGAGCCGCATGTCGTATCCAAATACAATTAAATACAAAAATGCTGAATACGATAAATATTACAAAATGGGTCGCGATGCACTAAACAGGGATTCTGCCGCAGTTAGTTTCTTAAAAGCAGAGCAAATTTTAATGAACGACGCCCCAATAATTGCACTTTGGTACGAAAGTAATTGCAGATTAATAAAAACACGTTTAAAGAACTTTCATGTAAATCCTATCCGCTATTTTGATTTTACCCAGGTAATTATCGAAGACAGAAAGGCTGAGGAAAAAAAGTAAAACCATAACCTCACATGAAATTTAGAACTCTTACAAAGAGCTTATTTTTTTTATTTGTCTTTCCGTTTGTTTTAAACGCCCAATATACTATTCGTGGAAAAGTTTTTGCCGCCGACAATAAAGAGGCCCTGCCCTTTGTACCGGTTTTAATTAAAGGAACCACTATTGGAGCACAAGCAGATTTTGATGGAAACTATGTTATTAATACCTCAAAGCTTGGAGACTCTATTATTGCTTCGTACGTTGGCTATAAGCGCCTTGCACGCCCTATTAATAAAAATTTAATGCAGCAGGATATTAATTTTCCTTTGCAAAGCGTTGGCGGCGTTGCTCTTGACGAAGTGGTTGTTAAAGCGGGTGATAATCCCGCACACCGTATCATACGAAATTGTGTAAAACAAAAAGTAAAGAACGATAAAAACAATTTAGAGTCTTACGAATACGAAACCTATAATAAATTGGAATTTGACCTTAACCGCATACCAAAAGAAATGCGCGAAAAAAAAATTCTTAAGCCAATAGCGTTTGTATTTGATAATGTTGATAGCAGTTTTAGTGGCGAAAAACCTTCCTTACCATTTTTTATTATAGAGAACCTTTCGCAATTTTATTACAAGAAAAATCCAACACGAAAAAAAGAAGTTGTAATTGCAAGTAAAATTACCGGCCTCGAGAACGCAAGCGTATCGCAGGTTTTGGGAGACATGTATCAAAATATAAATATTTATGATAACAATATTTTAGTGTTCAATAAACAAATGCCAAGTCCGGTTAGCGAGAGCGGTTTGTTTTATTATAAGTATTATTTAGAAGATAGTGCCTTTGAGAACAATCAATATATATATCACATTCGTTTTAAACCAAAACGTGTGCAGGAGTTAAGTTTTACTGGTAACATCTGGATAGCCGATACAACCTGGGGTGTAAAGCGTTTAGAAATGAGCTTACCAAAAGATGCAAATATTAATTTTATTAATAGTGTAAATGTTATACAGGAATTTTCTTATACTGATAGTGTTTGGTTCTTAAGTAAAGACCGTTTGGTTATTGATTTTGCACCAACAAAAAAAGCAATTGGCTTTTACGGAAGAAAAACAACATCGTATAAAAAAATAAAATTAAACGATCCTAAAGAAGATAAGTTTTACGAATTCGCTGATAAGATTATTGTAGAAGATGGTGCAACTAAAATGTCAGATGAGTTCTGGGCGGCCAACCGGCACGACAGCCTAACACAGCGAGAACTAAAGATCTTTAAAATGATAGACACCATTCAATCATTACCAATATATAAAACATGGGTTGACGTTTTTTATTTATTGGTTGCTGGCTATAAAAAAGTAAATAATTTTGAGATCGGACCGTATTCTAATTTGGTTTCATATAATAAAGTTGAAGGGCTGCGTTTAAGGTTTGGTGGTCGTACCAGCGAGATGTTCAGTAAATGGTACGAGTTAAATGGTTTTGTTGCTTATGGTTTATTGGATGAGAAATTTAAATATGCCATTGGCTTTAAAAGTTTTTTAACCAAAAAACCTGTCCGGCAAATTGTGGGCGCAAATTATAAAAGTGATTACGAAATTCTTGGACAAAGTACTAATGGCTTCTCGCAGGATAACGTATTAGCATCGCTCTTTAGAACAAATCCATTAACCAATTTAACGCGAGTAGATCACGCCGAGGGTTACTATGAGCGCGAATGGTTTCCTGGTTTAATTACACGTACAACAATTGTTGGCAGAAAATTTACACCCCTTGGTTCGAATAAATATTTATATGTAAAAAGAGATGGCGCTGTTGGCGAACGCGAATACATTAATAATACAGAGGCACGTATCAACATTCGGTTTGGATGGAAAGAAAAATTTGTGGGCGAAGGGTTCTCGCGTTTATCTATTGGCACACGTTATCCTGTGCTGCAATTAAATTACGCAAAGTCACTACAAAATGCGTTTAAGGGCGAATATGATTATCACAAACTGGTTTTAAATGTTAGTGATAGAATTCGTATTACACCAATATTAGGTTACACCGACTATAGTATTGAAGGCGGTAAGATCTGGGGTGCAGTGCCATACCCTATTATGCAATTACATGGAGGTAACGAAACCTATTTATATGATTATATGGCTTTTAATATGATGAAGTATTATGAGTTTGCAAGTGATCAGTTTGTTTCTGCCGCATTGTACCATCACTTTGAAGGATTGTTTTTAAATAAAGTTCCTTTATTGCGTAAATTAAAATGGCGCGAAGTAGCTACTATTAAAACAGTTTGGGGTACGGTAAATGATGAAAACAGAAAAACACTTCTCTTTCCTTCAACACTTAAAGCTTTGGATAAAGGGCCTTATGCAGAAGCCAGCATTGGCATAGAAAATATTTTTAAAGTATTTAGAATAGATGCCTTCTGGCGCCTGAATTATCAATTGCCAAGGGCTATTGATAATTTTGGGTTTAAATTCGGATTTCAGTTAGCTTTATAGGAAACAAGGCAGCATTTAGTTTGTTTAACATTCAATAAAAACCAGTTCTCAAAAATCTCATTACCTTTGAAATGAATGATCTTACGTAGCGAAAATTTAGTAAAGAAATATAAGAACAGAACTGTTGCCAATAATGTATCGGTACAAGTGCAGCAAGGTGAGATTGTTGGTTTGCTTGGTCCCAACGGCGCAGGTAAAACAACATCGTTTTACATGATCGTGGGCATGGTAAAACCAAACAGCGGCAAAATATTTTTAGATGATCTTGATATTACAAAAGAACCAATGTATCGCCGAGCGCAACTAGGTGTCGGATATTTACCGCAAGAAGCATCAGTATTTCGCAAATTAAGTATTGAAGATAATTTACGTGCAGTTTTAGAAATGACAAAACTCACCAAAAAAGAACAGGAATTAAAAGTAGAAAGTTTGTTAGATGAATTTGCATTGCACCACGTTCGCAAGAACCTTGGCGACCAGTTAAGCGGTGGCGAACGCCGCCGCACCGAAATAGCAAGGGCCCTGGCAACCGATCCAAAATTTATATTGCTCGATGAGCCTTTCGCGGGTGTAGATCCTATTGCGGTAGAAGACATCCAGAATGTTGTGCGTAAATTAAAAGATAAGAACATTGGCATTTTAATTACCGATCATAATGTACACGAAACATTAAATATTACCGATAGATCTTACCTGCTTTATTCGGGTAGTGTTATTAAAAGTGGTAGCGCCGAAGATCTTGCCAGCGATGAGCAGGTGCGTAAAGTTTATCTTGGCCAGAATTTCGAGCTCAGAAAGTAATTTTCTGTTCATTTCCCTTAACAATAAGCCTTTCTTTAGCTTGGTTTTTTTATCTATTTTTAGTGTTCTGAAAAAACAGATTGAAAGGCCTTAAAAAATATTTACTTTTTCTACAAATTCTTTTTTGTTTTAAAGTGCTTCCGCAAGGAGGTGAATTTTTTATAAATAATTATTTACCTAAAGAATATAATGCCGGAAATACAAATTTTGGTATTGTTCAAAACAAAGAAGGTCTTATTTTTTCTGCTAACAGCGCCGGCGTTTTAATTTATGACGGCTATAGCTGGCGTACCATAAAATTAAATAAGAACGAGCCAACTGTAACAAGTATTTCAATCTCTAAACAAAACGAGATATTTATTGGTTGCGATAATGGCGACTTCGGAATTTTTAACCGTGATCCAAGAGGCATCTATCGCTTTTTTTCATTCAAGGATAATCTTCCCGGAAATTTTCAACCAACTGAACCCATAAAATTTATTTATCCTTTAAAAGATAAGATCTATTTTTTATCGGAAGAAGTTTTAATAGAGTATGCCAAGGGCGAATTTAAAACCTTTATGCCGGTTAATCGCTTTCACATCCGCCCACTCATTATTGGCGATCATATTTTTGTTGAAGACGTAGATAATAATTTTTTAGTGTTAAGCGATGGTGTATTAAAACCTGTAATTAAGAGCGAAGAATTGGCGGCCAATAAATATTATTTTACCTATAAGATCAGTAATACACAATATGCCATTGGTTTTAGAGGGCTAGGTATTTACATGGCAAATTATAATGCAGCAAGTCCTGAACTTACAGTGTTTAAACAAGTGCCAAATGCGCCCTGCAACCAGGAGCTAATTGATGCAGAGATAGTAAACGGGTTTTCGCTTAGTAATGGCAATTATGTTGTTACCTCCAATAAAGCCGGCGCCTTTATTTTAAATAAAGAGCTTTCAATTATTAGTAAGCTAAATAGTAAAACCGGTATTTACGACGAAAATGTAAAGGGTGGCTATGAAGATATTAACGGCAATATTTGGTTAGCATTAAATTACGGTGTTTCTTTTGTTGAGGTTAAATCGCCACTAAGAAAATTCACCCGAAAAAACGGCATCAACGGCGTTGTTCAGTCTTCAGCTGTATACAATAACGTTTTGTATATTGCCACAGATAAAGGTGTTTTTTATTTCGACTCAAAAAATTACCTCTTTAAACAACTTAACGATTTTAATGAGCAAACCTGGTACATTTTAAATTACCAGAATAAATTATTCTTTTCGGCCAATAGTGGTTTGTATGTGTATAATGGAAAAATCATAAAGCCTGTTCACCAAAGCGAGTACGGCACCATTTATTATATGCTTAATGATCCTTATCAGCCAAACGTTTTGTATTGCGGGCATGATAACGGGGTAGATGTTTTAAATATTTCTGGCGAGAATACCAGCTACATTAAAAGTTATATTCTTAATACCGATGTAAGAAGTTTGGCAAGCGACGACAACAAAAATATTTATTTTGGCACAAGTGATAAAGGCATCTATTTTTTAAACTATAAGAATTCATATTTGCTTGATTCTTTACAGACAAAAGACAGTTTACCTGATCTTAAAGAAAATTATGTGTTTAGTTATAATAAAAAATTATTGATAGGAACAGATGCGGGAATTTACTCCTTAAAAGAAAAACCCCGTAATAAATATGTTTGTATAAAAGATCCTAAGCTTTGGAGTTTAACAAACACGGGACAAATTTTCAGAGCATCCGAGTTTCAGGGTGACATTATTTGCAATTTAAATGATAAGAACACCCAAACCAGCGATTATTCTCATAAGAGCATTTATTTAAAAAAACAGAGTGATGGTTTTACAAAAATAAACAGCAGCTTAAATCACTTAAAATATATTAAGGCAAATTTAATAAGTTACGATAGCACAAGTAAGCAGTTATTTATTTCCTGCGATGAAGGTTTGTTTCTTTTGAATGGTGAGCTAAGCGAAGTAAAAAAAGATTACAATCTTTTTATAAGCAGTGTTGAGGCACGTGCGGACACCGTAATACAAAATATATTTGAATCTAATAAAATACTGGATATTAAGATCAACTATTCAAAAAATGATATAAGGATCTTGCCCGGTTTTACAAGTTTTGAAGATAATAACTTAACAGAGTTCAGTTATTATTTAAAAGGGAAAGAAGAAAATTATAGCGATTGGAAAAGAGGAAAAGAGTTTAAATACGATAACTTACACGAAGGAGATTATACCTTTTATTTAAAAGCACGAAACGCTTTCTCCAATGATATTAAAGAGATAAATTTTTCGTTTACTATTCTTTCGCCATGGTATCGCACCTATTGGGCCTATGCCTTTTATTTTATTGTTTTTTGCTTATTTATTTATTTGGTAGTGCGCCTTTACACAAAGCGGTTAAAGAATCAAAATTTAAAACTCGAAGAGACGGTTAAATTGCGTACTGCTACCATCGAAGAACAAGTACATTTATTGGCCGATCAGAAAAAAGAGATCACCGATAGTATCAATTACGCACAACGTATCCAGGAATCCGTTCTGCCTTCCTTAAAAGAAATTGATAATACCTATCATGAAGGTTTTATTTTCTTTCAGCCAAAAGATATTGTGAGTGGCGATTTTTATTGGTTCTATAAAATAAACAATAACGAGTTTTTAATTGCTTGTGCCGATTGTACAGGCCACGGTGTGCCGGGCGCCTTTATGAGCATGATCTGTTCTAATAAATTATCTGAAGCTTGTTTTGAAACGAATGAGCCGTCTAAAATTTTATTCTTGGCAAACAACGCTATTAAAGATGTCTTAAAACAAAACGTTGAATCGGATGGAAAATCGAAAGACGGGATGGAAATAGCCCTAATAAAATATAATATAAAAGACAGAAAAGTTACTTATACCGGCGCACATCGCCCCATGTGGATAATCAAAGCAGGCTCAAATGAATTTGTTGAAGTGAAGCCAACTAAAGCCAGTGTGGCCAGTTTTACACAATATAATTTTGAATACCAGCAACACGAAATTGTGTTAGACGTTAACGATTCTGTTTATTTAACGAGTGACGGTTTTCCTGATCAGTTTGGTGGTAAGGATGGAAAAAAATTCATGGCCAAGAACATGAAAGCATTTTTACAGGAAATTTCTACGCTGCCATCTGAAAAACAAAAAACATTGGTTGCCGATAAAATAAATAATTGGATGGGGCCGCACGAACAAGTGGACGATCTTTTGGTTATTGGATTAAAGATAACTTAAGAAGCCATCAGACAAAAACTGCCGCAGATTATACAGATTCACACAGAAAGAAATCATCTGCGCAAATCAGCGAAATCTGTGGCTTAAAAATATACGATGAAATTAATATTTGCCTCTTCCAACAAGAACAAGATAAAAGAAATTAAAGCCTTGCTGCCTTCTCATTTCGAAGTATTGGGTTTAGAAGATATTGGCATCACTGAAGAAATTCCTGAACCAGGAACGACCATAAAAGAAAATTCTTTTTTAAAAGCGCAATACGTTCTGGATTTCTTGAAAAAGAAAAATGAAAACACTGCAGTTTTTGCAGATGATAGTGGATTGGAAGTTTTAGCTTTGAATAATGCACCCGGAGTTTACAGTGCGCGTTACGCAGGCACTCCAAAAAGCGACGAAGCCAACAACAAAAAATTGATGGAGGAATTAAAATTAGTTACCGATCGTAAAGCACGTTTTGTAACTGTCATCACTTTAATTTTAAATGGAGAAACACATTATTTTGAAGGCGAAGTAAAAGGAACTATTTCTTACGAAAAAAGAGGCGCTAACGGTTTTGGCTATGACCCTTTATTTATTCCACAAGGTTACAGAAGTACTTTTGCCGAATTAAGCGCAGAAACAAAAAACACTATTAGTCATAGAGCTTTGGCAGTAAAGAAATTAATTGAATTTCTTATAGGAAATTGAGTTTGTCAGAAGATCGTTATGTTTATTATTATAATCTAACTTGTTTGGCGACGGTAAGAGCCGTAAGTCATAATAACTAAAAAGCACAACAATGCAAGCAAAAGAACTACATTAAATGCAAGAGGAATTTTCTTTTCTTTTGCCGTTTTTAATAAGGAACCGTCCAAAGTAATCAATCCCCAAATAATGGCATTGATAAGAGATAAGTTTTTATTGAGGCTCTCCCAAATATTTTTTAGTTCTAAAGTCATTTGTCATACTAAGTTAAGGCAAAGAATTCACTCACGCAATTTGGCTATTATAAATTCTGTTAAACCTTTTGCAACACAGAACTAGAAACCCGAAACAAGGAATTATTTAACCTCCCATTCCTTCCAATCCATTTCTTCACCATTTAATATTCCTAAATAGCTTTGGTAACGTTCTTCACTTATCTCACCATTTTCAACCGCAGCCATAATAGCGCATTTGGGTTCGTTAACGTGTATACAATTATTAAATTTACAATCGTTCATGCGATCGCGAATTTCAGGAAAGTAATGGCCAACTTCTTCTTTTTTCATTTCAACCAGGCCTAATTCTTTTATACCGGGGCTGTCAATAATACTTCCGCCAAAATCTAAAGAATGTAATTCTGCAAATGTAGTAGTGTGCATTCCTTTTGCATGCGCCGAAGAAATTTCTCCAGTCTTAAGATCTAAGCCCGGTTGCAGTGCGTTGATGAAAGTAGATTTTCCAACACCCGAATGGCCGGCAATTAAAGTTACTTTGTCTTTAAATAATTCTTCTAATTTTTTAATTTGTTTTGGATCGTAGCTACTAACTTCAAAACATTCGTAACCCACTTTTGTATAAATATCAATAGTTTGTTTTTGAATTTCTAAAAGTTCATCATTCAAAAGATCACATTTATTAAAAATAATTTTTGCAGGAATGCGATACGCTTCTGCGGTAACTAAAAACCGGTCCATAAAACCCAAACTTGTTCTTGGCGAAACTAAAGTTGCAATTAAAACGGCTTGGTCTAAATTACTTGCTAAAATTTGGGATTGTTTACTAAGGTTAATGGATTTACGGATAATGTAATTTTTGCGCGGGTGGATCTTAACAATATTTGCCTCGTTATTATCCTCTAGCTCATAATCAACAATATCTCCAACGGCAATTGGGTTGGTAGTTTTTCTTCCCTCCAGCCTAACCTTGCCTTTTAATCGACAAAGCTGTATTGTGCCATTTGTTTTTACCAAATAACTGCTTCCCGTTGATTTTATTACTACTCCCTGCATAATTTAACAGCCCGAAAATACTTAAAAATCCTTTAAAAACTGTTTACAACATTTAACGTAATTCTTATAATTAAAATGCTAATTTAGGCGCGTTTAAAAAACTAAAACGATTAAAGAAATGAAATAGCCATGTTCCTATTTTTCGCAACATAAACAAAATACATGGCGTATTCCATATTACAATTAAAAAACAATAAAATCTAGATATGAAAGAAGTATATATAGTTTCAGCAGTGAGAACAGCATTGGGTTCCTTTGGCGGAACGCTGGCCGGTGTATCGGCTACACAATTAGGTGCCGTTGCAATTAAAGGCGCTTTAGCCAAAATTAATTTAGATGGCAAAGTAGTTAACGAAGTGTATATGGGCTCTGTAATGCAGGCCAATCTTGGACAAGCGCCGGCGCGCCAGGCTGCAAAATTTGCAGGTTTGCCCGATGGTGTAATTTGCACAACAGTAAATAAAGTATGCGCAAGCGGCATGAAATCAATTATGCTAGCCGCGCAAAGTATTATGTTAGGCGAGAATGATATTGTTATTGCAGGTGGAATGGAGAACATGAGTTCGGTTCCTTTTTATTCAGACAGCACACGTTGGGGCGCAAAATATGGTAACGCAACTTTAATTGATGGTTTAGCAAAGGATGGTTTGACTGATGTTTATGGTAATGTACCAATGGGCAATTGTGCAGAGCTTTGTGCTAAAGACCATAAATTTTCGCGCGAAGAACAAGATGCTTTTGCCATTGAATCTTACAAACGTTCGGCAGCAGCATGGACAGCAGGAAAATTTAAAAATGAAGTTGTACCTGTTACTGTAAAAACAAAAAAAGGTGATGTAGAATTTGCAGAAGATGAAGAATATAAAAACGTAAATTTTGATAAGATCCCAACGTTAAAACCGGTTTTTCAAAAAGACGGAACAGTAACTGCAGCTAATGCAAGTACTATGAATGATGGCGCTGCTGCTTTAGTATTAATGAGCAAAGAAAAAGCAGAAGCTTTAGGATTAAAACCATTGGCAAAAATTAAAGGTTTTGCAGATGCAGAACAAGCGCCGGAGTGGTTTACAACTACACCAAGTTTAGCAGTGCCAAAAGCGGTTGAAAAAGCAGGTTTAAAAATGGGCGATATTAATTATTACGAATTAAACGAGGCCTTTAGCGTAGTTGGTTTGGCAAATATTAAAATGATGAACCTTGACGCTTCTAAAGTAAACGTTAATGGCGGCGCGGTTTCTTTAGGTCACCCGTTAGGCGCAAGCGGTGCGCGTATAATTGTTACGTTAATAAACGTATTAAAGCAAAACAATGCAAAATATGGTGCAGCAGCCATTTGTAATGGCGGCGGCGGTGCCAGCGCTATGGTAATTGAAAACATAAATTAAAAAAAGAATATTTTTAAAGAGCCCTTTTGGTAATACCAGAAGGGCTTTTTTATTTTCTAATAAAATGCATTTTTATACATTTTTGTTTACATTTAGTCCCTCATACAAAACCCTGAATTTCCAATTAAAAACAAATAATCTCTTTTATGAAATCTACAGCTTTAACAAACAAACACATTGCTTTAGGGGCTAAAATGGTACCTTTTGCAGGATATAATATGCCTGTATCTTACACAGGTTTAAACGAAGAACATCAAATCGTGCGCACCGGTGTTGGTGTTTTTGATGTAAGCCACATGGGCGAATTTATATTAAAAGGGCCTAATGCTTTAGACCTTATCCAAAAAGTAACAAGCAACGATGCTTCAGTTTTAACAGATGGTAAAGCGCAGTATTCGTGTTTGCCCAATAGTGATGGTGGTATTGTAGACGATCTTTTAGTATACAGAATTGATGCTCAAACCTATTTATTAGTGGTAAACGCAAGTAATATCGAAAAAGACTGGAACTGGATAAAAAAACACGATACATGGGGAGTTGATATGAAGAATATTTCAGAAGAAACGTCTTTATTAGCGGTTCAGGGACCAAAAGCAATTAATGCCCTACAAAAACTAACAGATATTAGACTCGCAGACATCCCTTATTACTCTTTTGCTAAAGGCAAATTTGCGGGTATTGATAATGTAGTACTAAGCAATACCGGTTATACCGGTGCCGGTGGGTTTGAATTGTATTTTGATAATAAACATGCCGAAGCTATATGGGATGCGGTTTTTAAGGCAGGTGAGGAATTTAACATTAAACCAATTGGCCTTGGCGCCCGCGATACACTGCGTTTAGAGATGGGATTCTGCTTATATGGTAACGATATAGATGACACAACATCCCCAATTGAAGCGGGTTTAGGCTGGATAACAAAATTTAACAAAGACTTTACCAACAAGGCTAATATTGAACAACATAAACTACAGGGTGTTGCAAAAAAGCTGGTGGGTTTTGAAATGATCGACCGTGGAATTCCCCGTCACGATTATGCTATTGCCGACGCAAGTGGCGCCATTATTGGTAAAGTAACTTCCGGTACACAATCTCCAACCTTAAATAAAGCTATTGGTTTAGGCTATGTTAAAACTGAATTTTCGAAGCCAGACAGCGAGATCTTTATTGTGATTCGCGATAAACCCATCAAAGCGAAGGTTTGTAAGATCCCATTTTTAAAGAAGTAGATATTTTTGCTTAATTATTTTGAAACTTTTTTAAGCTTTGCCTCGTAAACATTGATGCGTTAAGTGCAAAAACAGTGAATATTCTTGGGAAATGCGTTCAATTATGTTTTTTCGCCCTTTATCGAATATTTTATGTTTTTAATCTAAAAAGTGATGTATTAACGAGAATTATTAATAAATTTGATATACCCATGAAAAAATTTATACTCATTTTATTTTTTACTTCATCCATCGGATTCTCGCAATCCCAAACTTTTGAAGTAAATCCAGCCAATGGGAAGGATACAATTAATAAAATTGATTCGGATGGCAAAAAGCAAGGTAAATGGATCCTTTTTGGAAGACATAAGCCCGGAACATGCTACGCTCCTGAAGCAAAAGTGGAAGAAGGAAAATACCAGGACAACAGAAAAGCAGGTATTTGGGTTGAGTTCTTTTGCAATGGAAACATGCGCAATAAATTAACTTTCACAAATGGCCGTCCTGATGGATACGCTATTATGTATCATGAGAACGGAAAGATAAGTGAAGAAGGAAACTGGAAGAATAACCGTTGGGTAGGTAACTACAAACTATATTACGATAACGGGCAGGTGCAACATGAATTTGCTTTCAACACAAGTGGAAAACGTGAAGGCGCCCAAAAATATTTTTACGATAACGGTCAATTAGCTATCGAAGGAAACTTCGCTGCAGGTAAAGAAACCGGTTTGATAAAAGAGTATTACGAGAACGGAGATATTAAAGCAGAAAAGAACTTTGCTGATGGAAATGTGGATGTAGCTTCTATTAAAGAATACCAGCCTAAAAAACCATTAGTTGCAAAATCAGATGTTCCGGCAGAGAATGCTCCAAAAGTAATTGTTAAACCAGATGAAAAGCCAAACGAGGCGGTTAAAAAAGGTGCTGGCCCAATGGTGTTAAACGGACAACAAACATTATATAATAAGAACAAACAAATTACAAAAGACGGTGTGTTTAAAGATAATCGTTTTATGGATGGAAAAGCTTATATCTACGATGATAATGGTATCCTAACCCGAATTGCTGTATACAAAGGCGGCATTTACGTTGGCGACACACAGGTAGAGAACTAAAAATTTAAAGGCGCTTTTATAGCGCCTTTTTTATTTCCCCCTCATTTAAAAATTAATCTTATTTTTGTAGCCTGTTATTTAAAACTATGGGGGATTAGCTCATTTGGCTAGAGCGCTTCGCTGGCAGTGAAGAGGTGATCGGTTCGAATCCGATATTCTCCACCACACAATTTCATCAAAGGCCCAATTAACCTCCGGGCTTTTTTATTTTTATACTATGAGTTTTACGAAGATTCTTTCTCTCTTTAAAATATCTGCATTGAACGAAATGCAAACCGCAACTATTGAAGCAATTGCAAAACCAAACGATGTGGTGTTGATCTCGCCAACAGGTTCAGGTAAAACTCTAGCCTTTCTTTTACCGCTTTTAGAAATGTTCGATAAAGAAAAAGAAGGCGTGCAGGTGTTGATTTTAGTGCCCACAAGAGAATTAGCTTTACAAATTGAACAGGTGTTTAAACAAATGAGCACCGGTTTTAAAGTTAATACCTGTTATGGCGGCCACGATGTAAAAATTGAAAAGAATAATTTGCAACACCCACCTGCCTTGTTAATAGGCACTCCCGGAAGGATCGCACATCATCTTAGAAAACAGAATTTAACCACAAAAGATGTTCACACTTTAATTTTAGATGAATTTGATAAATCGTTAGAAGCAGGTTTTCACGAAGAGATGTCATTCATCATTAAAAGCAGCGCGCGCATAAAAAAACGCATATTAACTTCGGCAACACCATTAAAGGAAATTCCTGATTTTGTTGGATTAAAAAAACATGAAGAATTAAATTATACAACGAATAAGCAGGAGGAGAAAGAAACATTACAGGTAAAAACAGTAAGAGTTGTTGGCGATGATAAATTAGAAGCCTTAATGTTGCTGATAAGCAAAACTGGAAATAAGTCTACCATGGTATTTTGTAATCACCGCGATGCAGTAAATAGAATTAGCGAACAATTACAATTTCACAAAGTAGAACATGGTATTTATCATGGCGGTTTGGAGCAGATAGACAGAGAGAAAACATTAATTAAATTACGTAACGGCAGTACCAATTTATTGATAACTACCGATCTTGCCGCACGAGGACTTGACATTCCTGAAATAGAAGCCGTGATACATTACCAGTTGCCAACTACCGAAGATGCCATGATTCACAGAAATGGAAGAACTGCGCGGATGCACGCAACCGGAACAGTTTATTTTTTATTGGATGTGGATGATCATTTGCCACCATTTTTAGAAATTACACCGGAGGAAGAAACATTGCCAGCAAAATTTATTGCGCCAAAACCCGGCAAGTGGAAAACGCTTTATATTGCTGCTGGCAAAAAAGATAAAATAAATAAAATGGATATTGTAGGTGTGCTTTTGCAAAAAGGCAATTTACAAAAGGACGAGGTTGGTAAAATAGAAGTACTCGATCACTCGGCCTATGTGGCAATTAGCGCCGATAAAATTGCGGGTGCAGTAAAACGTATTAGCGAAGAAAAAATAAAGAACAAAAAAATTAAAGTACAGATCTCAACATAAAATAAAAAAGCCTTAGAAATTTTCTAAGGCTTTTTTATTTATTAAAATTTAAGTATTAAGCGCCACAATTAATAACTGAAGTCGCGGTTATAATAACTTTCCTGATTTTATCAACTGTAATTGAACCGGTAATTGTTCCGCCACCATTGTCGTTACCAACAATTAAACGATTAGCTGAAGTAACAACAATATTACCTTTTACATTTCCTTTATTTACAACTTTGCAAACACTGCCTTTATTAACTACAATATTCCCATTCACCATGCCACCTTTTCTTATAATAAAACTTCCCTGTGCATCAACGGTTATTTCTCCAATCACACCACCGGTATCTTCTACTATAAGATTTGCATTAGTAACAACAATGTTTCCGTTAACCATTCCGCCTTTTTTTATGTTTAAGGTTTCACCGGTGTTTAAAGTTATTGGTCCTTGTACTGTAGTAGTAATATCTTGTGATGTTGGCACATATGCTTTTAAATTGCTTGCAATTGGTTTTGGTTGCGAATAATCAATATCATATGTACAGGGATTTCCAACTTTTAATCCGCTGCTCGGAAAATTTGGATCAATGAAAGGATAAACCTGATCCGATTCGTCTTCTCTAACTGTGCCCATAGTTGGGTCTGTTGGGTCTGTTGACTCCACTTTACCTAATGCCATAAAATTTAGTTTAAATTGTTTATACATAACAAGTATAACAATTATAATCTTAAATAAAAAATATTTGTATATATTTATGCTGCAAGCCAAGCTATGCGTAACCTATACTTAACATTAATAATTGTTTTCTGTTTTAACCTTACATTTTCACAAAATGTGGACTCTTTACTTAATGTTGTTTCCAACACTAATGGTGATTCAGCAAAGACGACACTTATTATAGAAAAAATTATTGACCCTTTCGTTAGTTCAGGTAATTTTGAAAAAGCAATTGAGTATTATAATAATGCTAAGCAATACACAAAGACAAATAAAAAATTACAAATTTCATTAGGCATACAATACGTAAACATTTTAATTGCACAAGAAAATTACTCTTTAGCAGTTGATTCGGTAAATAAAATAATGGTTCAGGCTATTAAAATTAAGAGTCTGGCTGGACAAGCAAAATGCTTACGTGCGAAAGCTTTAATAAAGCTTTATTCCGGCGAATATGAAAAAGCAGCAGAATTATTTTATGATGCCCTAAAAATTTGGCAACAAACCGATGTATTACAAAATATTGCTGTTGGCTATAGTGATTTGGGAATGATCAATTATTATTTAGGACATTATGATAAGGCAGCTATTTATTGGGAAAAAAGCGCCGAAATAAATCAAATTAATAACAGCAAGTCCAAATTATCTGGAGACCTTGTTAATTTAGCTCTTGCGTATATTGAATTAAATAACTTTTATAAGGCTGAACAAGCTCTTAAAAAGGCAATCGAAATAAATCTTGAAGAAAAAAGATATTCTACTTTAGCAGACGCGTATACCAATTATTGTAAATTAGAATATCATAAAAAGAACATTCCAAAAGCCATTGAATATAATAATTTAGCCATTGAGTATTTTAACAAGGTTGGAGATGTTGCCCGTTTAAGCAATGGTTATTCAAATTCAGCCGAGTTGGCAAGAAGTATAAAGAAATACAACTTAGCACTTGACTACATAAACAAGGCGTTTGAATATCAGGGAGAAAATAAAACTAATATAAGTAGTTTATACCTAAACCGGGCGGCTATTTACTATGATATTGGCAGAACAAAAGACGCTTATGAAGATTTACAAAGACATATTGTTATAAAGGATTCTCTTGTAAATTCAGATAATCAAAAAACAATTACAGAACTTGAAAAAAAGTATGAACTCAATGAAAAAGAAAAAGAGAACCAGATCCTGAATGAAAAATTAAAAGTAAACGAAGTAGAAAGTAGTCGACAGCAAATAACTATTTTTTTAATTGGCATTATTTTATTGATAGTGGCTATTGTAGTGTTTGTATTAGTAAGACAGAATCGTCAAAAAAATAAGATCAATCTTGAGCTGGGAGAAAAGAATAGCATCATCGAAGAAAAAAATAAACTTGTTGAGGCGCAACATAAAGATATTACAGATAGTATAAAATATGCAGAACGTATACAGCATGCTATTTTACCTCCTGATAAATTTGTTAAAGCAACCCTGCCAAACTCCTTCGTTTATTTTAAACCCAAAGATATTTTAAGTGGCGATTTTTATTGGATAGAAGAAACCGCAAATCATATTTTTATTGCCGTTGCCGATTGCACAGGCCATGGAGTTCCCGGCGCGTTAATTTCCATTATCAATTACAATCTTTTAAATAAAGCAGTGCTCGAAAAAAACCTGAGTGATCCGGCAGATATTTTAAATGCTGTTAATGCCTGGTTAACACAAGCGCTGCATCAAACCTTTAACGAAGACACGGTAAAAGATGGTATGGATGTTACCTTATTGGCCATTAATAAAAAGGAAAAAGAAGTGATGTTTGCAGGCGCCATGAATTCCATTTATGTCGTATCTGAAAATGTTCTTAGCGAATACAAAGGCAATAAATTCCCGGTGGGCGCTTTTATTGAAGATAAACCTCAAAACTTTACTTCCCAAAAAATTACTTTAAAACCAAATGATATTGTGTACTTGTTTACAGATGGTTTTCCCGACCAGTTTGGCGGCGCAAGCGGAAAAAAATTAAAATACAAGCCCATGAAAGACATCCTTACAGCTATTTCTGGCTTGCCGGTTGCCGAACAAAAAGAACGTGTTAGCAAGGCTTTCCTCGACTGGAAAGGCGATTACGAGCAGGTCGACGACGTTTGCCTTATTGGCGTGAAAGTATAAGCCCCCTGCTAAGCCCTGTATATGACGTAAATCATACGTTTTCTTATGAACAAATGTTAAAAAAATTTGGCTAAAAATGCAGGCTTTTTTGTGTAACTTTAATGTCTCTAAAACTTACTTATGACTACTGATAAATTCGCTTCCCGCCACAACGGGCCACGCAAAAACGAGATCAAAGAAATGTTGGCTAAGATCGGCGTTTCATCTGTTGATGAATTAATAAATCAAACTGTTCCCGGCAACATTCGTTTAAAACAACCTTTGAACATTGCTTCTGCAATGAGCGAATTTCAATACACCAAACATTTAAAAGCGCTTGGTAAAAAAAACAAAGTGTTTCGTTCTTATATTGGTTTAGGCTATTATAATAATATTTTACCGGCTGTTATACAACGTAACGTTTTAGAAAATCCGGGCTGGTACACTGCTTACACGCCTTACCAGGCAGAGATCGCACAAGGTCGTTTGGAAGCCATCTTAAATTTCCAGACCATGGTAATGGACCTTACCGCCATGCCAATTGCAAACGCTTCTTTATTAGATGAAGCAACTGCATGTGCGGAAGCATTATTTATGTTTTACAGCAACCGTAGCAAAGACAAAATAAAAAACAACTCTAATAAATTTTTCATAAGCAATACTGTTTTTCCTCAAACTATTGATGTTGTGAAAACACGCGCGGTGCCTTACGGCATTGAATTAATTATTGGCGACGCTAACACAACAAAATTAGACGATTCGTATTTTGGTGTTTTAATTCAGTATCCTGATATTAATGGTGAAATAACTGATTACAAAAAATTTGCGTCAGACGCCAAAGCGTTAGACATACAAATTGCAGTTGCTACTGATCTTTTGGCATTAGCTTTATTAACGCCTCCGGGCGAGTGGGGTGCAGATTGTGTAGTTGGTAACTCGCAACGTTTTGGTGTGCCGTTAGGTTATGGCGGACCACACGCTGCATTTTTTACCTGTCGCGAAGATTACAAACGTTTAATTCCCGGCCGTATCATTGGTGTGTCAATTGACGCGGAAGGCAACCAGGCTTTACGTATGGCGTTACAAACACGCGAACAGCATATTAAACGCGATAAAGCAACGTCTAATATTTGTACAGCACAAGCATTGCTTGCTATTATGGCAAGTATGTATGCAGTGTATCACGGCCAAGCTGGCATTAAAGCAATTGCAGAAGGTGTGCACAGTGCCACTGCTTTTGTTGCTTCAGAATTAAAAACTTTAGGTTACGAAATAAAAACAAAATTATATTTTGATACTATTGTTGTAGCAGCAGACGCTAAAAAAATTCGTCCGCTGGCAGAAGCAAAAGAAATTAATTTCCGTTATGTAGACGATAAACATGTTGCAATTTCTATTGACCAGACAGTTGAGGAAAATGATGTAACAGATATTATTTCTGTTTTTGCAGAAGCAAACGGTAAATCATATAAAGACAAAGGTTGCGATACTCAGAATTTAATTAAAGGCACTTTTGCAGAAAGAAAGTCTTCTTATTTAACTCATCCTGTTTTTAATTCGTATCACAGCGAAAGCGAAATGATGCGTTACATTAAACGTTTAGAGAATAAAGATCTTTCATTAGTGCACTCTATGATCTCGTTAGGATCTTGCACTATGAAATTGAACGCGGCTTCAGAATTATTACCAATTACCTGGCCTGAGTTTGCAAGCATACATCCATTTGTTCCTGTTGACCAGGCACAGGGTTACACAGAATTGATCGAGCAGTTAAATAAAGATCTTTCAGAGATCACCGGTTTTGCACGTATGAGCTTTCAGCCTAACTCAGGCGCGCAGGGCGAGTACGCAGGCTTAATGGTTATTCGTGCCTATCACATCGCTAACGGAAATCCAAATCGTAATGTTGCATTAATTCCATCTTCTGCTCACGGAACAAATCCGGCGAGTGCTGCCATGGCAGGTATGAAGATCATCATCACAAAATGTGACGACAAAGGAAATATTGATATTGCCGATCTGAAAGCAAAAGCAGAAGAACATAAAGATAATTTATCATGTTTAATGGTAACTTATCCTTCTACACATGGTGTGTACGAAGAATCAATTACGGACATCACCAAATTAATTCACGATAATGGTGGTTTGGTTTATATGGATGGCGCTAATATGAACGCACAGGTTGGTTTAACATCGCCCGGAAATATTGGTGCTGATGTTTGCCATTTAAATTTACATAAAACATTTGCAATTCCTCACGGTGGCGGTGGCCCCGGCATGGGACCAATTGGTGTGGTAGAAAAATTAGTTCCGTTTTTACCGTCGCACACCATTGTAAACACCAGCGGCCCTAAAGGTATTACTGCAGTTTCTGCAGCGCCTTATGGCAGCGCTTTAATTTTATTGATCTCTTACGGTTACATAAAAATGTTAGGTAAAGAGGGTGTAAAAGAAGCTACAGAAATGGCCATCTTAAATGCCAACTACATTAAAGAATGTTTAAAAGGCCATTACAAAATTTTATACACCGGTAAAAACGGACGTTGCGCACATGAGATGATCTTAGATTGCAACGAATTTAAAATGGCATCTGGTGTTGAGGTAGCAGATATGGCCAAGCGTTTAATGGACTATGGTTTTCATGCGCCAACGGTGGCCTTTCCTGTTGTAAATACTTTGATGGTTGAACCAACAGAAAGCGAAGGCAAAGCCGAGCTGGACCGTTTTTGCGAAGCCATGATCTCTATTAGAAAAGAAATTAAAGAAATAGAAGAAGGCAAATACGACAAGGCCGATAACGTTATAAAGAACGCGCCGCACACGTGTAAATTAGTGGTAAGCGACGATTGGAAAAAAGCCTACACACGTCAGAAAGCAGCGTTTCCATTAGCCTGGGTACGCGATAATAAATTTTGGCCAAGCGTTGCTAAAGTAGATAATGCTTATGGCGACCGTAACCTGGTTTGCTCATGCGCACCAATTGAAGCCTATATGGAAGAATCGGTAACAGCTTAAAAAATAAATAAAAATATAAATTTTCTATTCCCTCTTGTTTTTACAGGAGGGAATTTTTTTTATATTTATGCTAAAAATCAAATCCATGAAATTTAGGCTTTTAATAATAATCTTATTTACCTGTTATATACAAATATTCTTTCCTCAGCTGTTCGCCCTGGGATAAAAGTTAACACTTAAATATTAAAGATAAGTAAAACAAAAATAATCAAATAAGAGAATGTGTGTATAGATTCTGGCAGATGTGCGAAAAACTTTGTAGACGGTATTTACGTATTGCCTGATTAATGATGATCTTTAATGACCGCTTGTTCTATAATAAAAATCCCCGCTCCGGTTTTGTAGTTGTGTTTAGCGATTTTTAAAGAGCCTGGTTTGTTATTTTGGGCAGAAGTTGTAACTACAAAAAGCAAGAATAAAGAGCAGAAGAGATTTTTTTTCATATATCAACCAAGTATAGAATTACAAATTAAATATGCAAACAGATTTTAAAGAATGTTTTTTCTTATGTTCTAAAATAAAAATCCCCGGAAGAAATACCGGGGATCTGTTTTTGATTTTATATGTTCTCGCCATTCTCTCAGCTCAGATAAACATCATCAGAATTATAATCATCAGCGTCACTAGCGTTCCATTAGCAAAACTATATCTTTGCGTACTCTTCTTTCACAAAATCCATTAGCTCTTTTATATAAGCAGGGCTAAAATCAAATTTTATGCCTGCGGTTTCGTAAATTTTTGGGATGGATTGGGTGTAACCTAAAGCCAATGCTTTTTTATATTTTTCAATAGCATCTTTTGGGTTGCGTTTGTAATTGCGCCAAACCGCTACCGCGCCCAATTGTGCAAAACCATATTCTATATAATAAAAAGGTACTTCGTATAAATGCAATTGCACCTGCCAGCGGCGTTTTAAATTACTTTCCAATCCGTTGTAATTTATTACTGAGCTGCCAAAATCTGCAATTATCTTTTGCCATTGGTCATAACGCTCTGCAGTGGTGTGCTTTGGGTTTTCATATATCCAATGCTGAAATTTATCAATGGCCGCTATCCATGGCAGGGTATCCATCACACCTTCTAACTGCTGGCGTTTGGCACGTTTTAATTCTTCATCTGTTTTAAAAAATTCGTCCCAGTGTTCCATGCTCATTAATTCCATACTCATGCTGGCCAGTTCGGCCACCTCGCTTGGCGGAGATTTAAAATCAACCAACTCCAAACCAAAATCTAAAAAAGAATGTATGGCATGTCCGCCTTCGTGCACCATAGTCACCAGATCACGATGCAAACCTACCGAGTTCATAAAAATAAAAGGCACATCGGTTTCGTATAACGGATATTGATAGCCTCCGGGTGCTTTGCCTAACCTGCTTTCCAGGTCAAGGCGGTTCATTTTTTGCATGGTGTTAATGCAATCACCAAAAAACGGATCGAGTTTATTAAAGCAAGAAATGGTTCTGTCAATTAATTCCTGCGCGGTGGCAAATGGTTTTAAAGGAGGCAATCCTTCTTCGTCAACCGAAGTATCCCATGGGCGGTAATCGTCTAGTTTTAATTTTTGTTTACGTTGTTTATCGTGCTCATTAATTAATGGCACTGCATGTAGCTTAACCGCCTCGTGAAAATTTAAACAGTCCTGCACCGAATAATCAAAACGCGCTAAGGCCTGGTGTTTGTAATCGCGAAAATTTTTAAAGCCGGCATTTAATGCAACCTGGTTTCTTAGCTCAACTAATTTTGTAAAAAGTTTGTTCAAAGCATCTTCATCCTGCGCGCGGCGTGTTTGTACTTTTTGGTACACTTCTTCGCGCACCGCCCTGTTAAGGTCTTTTAAAAAAACGCCTGCTTTTTGCAGCGTCATTTTTTCGCCGGCATATTCAATACTTTGTGCGCCGTTAATTTCGCCAAACTGTTGTTCAAGCTCCTGTAGTTTTGTGTTTAATGGAATATTTTCTTCTCTAAAAAGATCAATGCTATTTTTTATGCCCCGTAAATAAATATCGTAACCGGCTTTGGTTAACTGATCTTTAAATGGCGTAGCAATAATTTTTTTATTGAGGTCGTTAGCAATGGGCGACATGTGAGGTTCAATATTCTGCACAAAATCGTTAAAGCTGTCGCGCAGTTCTGTATTAGCAGTATCGCAGGTCATTTTAATATAACGCCAGGCCATGTTCTCGCTAATTACCGCACTTAATTCGCTGTAATCTTTTAACCATTTTTCTAATTCGTCTACCGAATTAATACTGCGTTCTTGTAACTGTATAAAATACGGTTTTAATAATTCCCATGTAGTTACCGTGAAATCTGCTTTAACAAAATTTCTTTTCATTGGCTATTTTATATTCTATAAATGGAAGGTTGATTTTTTTCCGATGTTATTGTAATTCGCATCGAGCCATGCACCGCAAGCATTGTAACCTAAATTTTTAAGGTGCATTAAAAAATCCCAATTGGTATTTAATTTACTCGATAAATTAAAATCGCCTAAAGAATTGTTCGAACTTACACGGTGTAAATTTATTTTTTTCAAAGTACCGTCTAAAGTAATTCCTTTATCTACTAAATTATTTATAAATTCCATGTGCTGAATTTCTAATGCTAACGACGAGTTAAAACTAATTTCGTTCACACGGTCTTTTATCTCTTCAATATTATCGGGCACTTTTTTTATTTTAAAAGGATTTACCTCTACCAGTAAAACATCATCTGTTCCTTCGGTATGTTCTGTTAATGGCCCTAGTGGTGGGTTACCCATGTAACCTCCATCCCAATAAAACTCACCGTCAATTTCAACCGCTGCATACATATATGGTAAACAGGCGCTGGCCATAATGGCTTTAGAGGAAATTTCTTTTGGCCCGAAAATTTTTGGCGCGCAGGTCAATACATTGGTTGCACATACAAATAATTTTGGCGGACTCATTTTATGAAGCTCATCAAAATCGATCAGTTCGTTCAATATTTTTTCGAGCGGATTAATTCCTAACGGATTCATTTGTGCCGGCGACATATTTTCTGAAGCCATTGTAAAGAATTTATAAGTTGGTGAGTAATCCATATTTCCGGCACTCATTACTTTATCAAACCAGGTTGGCTGTAGTGGTGATAATTTTCCTGCTTCAGAAATTTTATGCCAGAACTTTACAAGAAGGTGTTTGGCTAAATTTTTGCCGCCTTTATTTAATCCATAAATAGTGCAAACGCCGTTCATAGCACCGGCACTTGTTCCACACATACCATCAATTTCAATACGATCATCATCCAACAACCTGTCTATTACGCCCCATGAATAAGCACCATGAGAGCCTCCGCCTTGCAAGGCCACATCAATTTTTTTAACTTTTGTCATAGCCTAAAAATAACAAAAAAACCTGTAAATGAGAGTAAAAATTTAATTAAAATAAATTCTTTGTTTTGTGGTAGGGATTTGGTTCACAACAAGGATTAGCCGAAGGTCTGAGAGCTGAATATTTCGGGTATTTTCAAGATAGTTTTTTGCGATATGCTTTATGATCTTAAAACTTACATTGTTCTCCATCGACCCATTTAATGGTTTCTGCGCGGCATTTTTTTCAAATAAATAAATACTGTTTGAAAGCGCTATCAATACGGAACCGTAACCTTTTAAACGGTTGCTTTGATGAACTGTTTTTATTTCTGAGAAAAGATCCAGTTGTTGTTTTCCGTTATTTTCGAATGTGCAATATAGTTTGTAGTTGGCATCGGGCGGCGGCGCAAATAAATTCCAGTTTTGATGAAAATAAGGATAGATATATGCTTGCGCATAAAACTCTTGTTTTGTTTTTGCTGATACAAATGGCTTCGAGTAAAGGAATACACTACCAAAATGGACTGTTAACAAAAACAAACCACAACTCACGATTGCTATTTTAACAGTGTTATTGATGCTCTAAAATACAAAAAACCATTACTATAAGCTATATTTGTATAAAAATATACGCCATGAAAAAACTATTTACTTTACTTGCAATGATCGTTGGGATCAATTTGGTTGCCCAGCCTGCCGGGTGGCTTTACAAAGACGCTATTAATGTGCAGGAAAATTCTAACACATTAATTACTAATTACCAAATAAAGCTAACTATTAATACACAAGCTTTAATTTCGGCAACACAAATGAATGCCAATGGTGATGATATTCGTTTTGGAAAAACCTGTACCGGTAGTACTTTATTTAATTACTGGATAGAAAGTGGAATAAATACAACAACTACAACTATTTGGGTAAAGATAGATACCCTGCAGGCTAATGCAACAAAGACCATTTACATGTTCTATGGCAATTCATCTGCCACCGCTGTATCTGCAGTAATGGGAACCTTTGTTGGGCCGCATTCGTCAACAGATAGCGTTGCTACAGGCGGGTCGGGGGGCTCGGCAAATTCTCAAAGAGGTTTTAGATTTTCGCCTAATCAAAATTTATTAGTTACCGATTTTGGTAAAAGAGAACCAACCGGAACAACAAGGTTTGTTACTTTATTTGATAACACCACACAGGCAGTTATAACGCAAACACAGGTTTCGGGTCCTGCGGCTCAATACTCTTATGGATCAATCGGAAATCCAATCTGGCTGATATCGGGCACACAATATGTTTTACAAATGTACTCAGGAACAGGCGATGGTTATTATTTTGGAACGAGTTCACAAATAGGCCAACACCTTACTTATTATGATATGAGATATTGCAATGGCTGTACTCAAAATACTTTTCCTACAAATGTTCTTAATAATTACCATTATGGTTATCCTGATCTTTGGTATTATACTAAAAACGAAACTACACCTGCGCCAACCTATACTTTAAATCCGGGTACAACCTTAAATATTGTTAGTTCTGCAACCGCTGTTTGTAATGGCGGTTCGGCTGTATTAACAGCAAGCGGCGCAGCAACTTATTCATGGAACACAACTGCAACTACCGCAAGTATTTCGGTAACACCATCTACAACTACAACTTATACGGTTTATGATAGTGGTATTTGTCCTTCTTTTGCTACTATAACATTATCAGTTAACCCAAATCCGGTTGTAACAGCATCGGGCAGTGCAAGTTTGATCTGTACAGGACAAACAGCAACTTTAACAGCGGGTGGCGCAACA
Source organism: Bacteroidota bacterium (assembly GCA_030681615.1). Lineage (GTDB taxonomy): Bacteria > Bacteroidota > Bacteroidia > B-17B0 > Aurantibacillaceae > Aurantibacillus. The sequence goes on along the minus strand of JAUXSA010000122.1, from coordinate 15,583 downwards.
ACTTACAGTTGGAATACAAGTGCAACCACTTCTGCAATTGCAGTTAGTCCTACAGTTTCTACAACATATACTGTTGTTGGAACCGATGCTAATAATTGTACAGCGCAAACTACTATTACACAATCTGTATCGGCTTGTACTAATTTGGCCAAGAATTCAAACGAAGAAAATTTTTATAAAATATTGCCAAATCCTAATGCAGGAGAGTTTATTTTTGAAGCCGCTAATCTGAATGAAAAATCAACATTAGAGATCTACAGTTCAGTTGGACAATTGGTTCACAAAACAGAAGTAAGTAATGGCAACAATTACCTTAACTTAAAACATTTGGCAAACGGCCTGTATTACATAAATGTAAAAGACCGGTATGACCGCACAAACAAAATAAGTTTTATTAAAAACTAAATTAAGACCCGCTGTTAAAGCGGGTTTTTTTTTATGTCCTTTAATGACATAACAAAACACTTGCTATTACTATTTTATGCTTATATTTAATGCTCTAAATTGACAAAACATCCTATGAAAAAAAACAGCCTCAGCTTTCTCTTAATTATTATTTCCTATTTCGTTTTTTCGCAAGAACAATTGCTTACAATACAAGATGCTGTTTGGAAAGGCCGCACAACGCTGGCGCCCAAACGTTTGCAGGCACTTGGTTTTATTCCAGGTTCAAAAAAAGTATCCTACATCGAAAAAAATGAGATCATCATCATTGATGCAGAGAGCGGAAAAACCGTTTCAACTATTTCTACGGTGGGGTTCAACAAAACATTGGTTGCCGCATCTATAGATACTATTGCTGCATTTGAAGGCGTATTGTGGCAAAACGAAAATCAATTTTATTTCTCTAACAAAAAAGGTGAATGGCTTTATTCTGCAGATAAAAAAACGGTTGTTAAGTCAGAAAGAAAACAAAGCGACTTTACATTAGAGAACCTTGATAATTTTAAAGAGGGCGAAGTGTTTGCGTATGTGAGTGCTAATAATTTATTTGTTTCAAACAACGGTAAAGTAAACCAGGTTACAACCGATGGTTCTTACGAAATTGTAAACGCTAAAAGTGTTCACCGCGATGAGTTTGGAATTAATAAAGGAATTTTCTGGAGCCCTAATGGTAATGCTTTAGCCTATTATCGCATGGATCAAAGCGATGTAAAAGATTATCCCATTATTGACTGGAACACTAATCCTGCACAAAATAAAAATATAAAGTATCCAATGGCAGGAGGCAAAAGTCATTATGTAACTGTGTTAGTTTATAGTTTAAAAAGTAATGCCAGCGTTAAAATAAAAACAGAAGGGCCAAAAGATCAATACCTCACTAATATTGCATGGAGTCCGGATGAAAAATTTATTTACATGGCTATTTTAAACCGCGAGCAAAATCATTTTAAATTAAATGAGTATGATGCTGCAACGGGCGACTTTAAAAGAACCTTGTTCGAAGAAAAAGATGAAAAATATGCAGAGCCATTAAACCCCATGTTGTTTGTAAAAAATAATCCAAAACAATTTATCTGGCAAAGCCGGAGGGATGGTTTTAATCATTTTTATTTATACAATATTGATGGATCTTTGATAAAACAACTTACCAAAGGCAACTGGGAAGTAAAGGATGATGCAGGCTTTGATGATAAAGGCGAAAACCTTTTCTTTCACGCGGCAGAACAAAGCCCTATTAACCAGGATTTTTATTCGGTTAATTTAAAAAGTGGCAAAATGAAAAAACTAACACAGGATAACGGTTACCACTCTGCAGTATTAAGTAAAAAAGGAGATTATGTTATTGATGGCTTTACTTCCTGCTTCACGCCGCGCGAATATAGGATCATAAATACTTCAACAGGAAAGTCAACTACTTTTTATAAAGCAGAAAATCCTATTAAGAATTATAAACTTGGTAAGTGGAATTTATTTACTATAAAAAATGTAGAAGGAACAGAACTGCATTGCCGCATGTTTAAACCTGTAAATTTTGACAGCACAAAAAAATACCCGGTGTTAGTTTATTTATATAATGGGCCGCACTCACAAATGGTTACTAATACCTGGATGGCCGGAGGCGAATTATGGTATCAATACATGGCGCAAAAAGGATTTATAGTTTTTACTTTAGATGGAAGAGGAACTAACTATCGCGGAAAAGCCTTTGAGCAAGCTATACACAGGCAAGTTGGAACAAAGGAAATGGAAGACCAGATAAGCGGCGTGAATTATTTAAAGTCGTTGCCTTATGTTGATGCTACACGTCTTGGCGTGCATGGTTGGAGTTATGGTGGTTTTATGACCGCATCATTAATGACGCGTTATCCAGGTGTATTTAAAGTTGGTGCAGCCGGTGGGCCGGTAATTGATTGGAGTTATTATGAGATCATGTATGGCGAGCGTTACAACGATTCGCCACAGGAAAATAAAGAAGGTTATGATAAAAATAATTTACTTAACCATGTAGCTAATTTAAAAGGGAAATTATTAATGATACACGGCGCACAGGATCCGGTGGTGGTTTGGCAGCATAGTATTATGTACCAAAAGAAAGCTGTTGAAAAAGGCGTGCAGTTGGATTATTACGTTTACCCTGGTCATGAGCACAATGTTCTTGGAAAAGACAGGGCGCATTTAATGGAAAAAATTTGCAATTATTTTATTGATAATTTGTAAAAGTTGTTTAGTTTTAATACAGAAAATAAGTCCTTATTACCCCAACATTAAAAAATAAATATTATGAGTCAGCCAACGTTTAAAGAAAAAGCGCGGTACTATTTTGAAAATACAATGTCTGCCGGCCCAAGTGGTGTTATAAAATGGCTAGCCATATTTTCTTTATTTATGGTATTAATTTTAGGCTTATTAATTTTAGTATTTGGTATAAAAAGTTCGCCTGAGCCCGAAGCAGAAAATTTGGGATTTATTGAAGGGGCCTGGCAGAGTTTAATGGCCACCTTAGATTCGGGAACAATGGGTGGTGATGAAGGCTGGGCCTTTCGTGCCGTTCGTTTTATTGCAACTTTAGGAGGTATATTTTTGATCTCTATTTTAATTGGTACTATTTCATCAGGTATTGATGAAAAATTAGATGAATTAAAAAAAGGGCGCTCGCGAGTTTTGGAAAGTAATCACACGTTGATTTTGGGTTGGTCTGAAAAAGTTTATTCTATTATCTCAGAAATTATTGAAGCCAACGAAAATCAAAAAAAACCAAGCGTCGTAATTTTAGCCGATCGCGATAAAAGCGAAATGGAAGATGAGATCCGTGGAAAGATAGAAAATTTTAAGAACACCAAATTAATTGTTAGAAGTGGCAGTCCGTTAGAGTCAACCAACATTGCTTTAGTAAATCCAAACGAGGCGCGTTCTATTATTGTTTTAGCAGGTACCGAAGATAACGCCGATACCTATGTAATTAAATCTGTATTAGCATTAACCAATGGCAAGAACAGGAAAGAAAGCCCTTACTCTATTGTTGCAGAAATTAAAGACCCAAAAAACATGGAAGCTGCAGAATTAGTTGGTAACGATGAAACTGTTTTTGTAATGTCGTCCGATCTTATTTCACGCATCACCGCGCAAACTTGTCGCCAATCTGGTTTAAGTATTGTGTACAGCGAGTTGTTGCAATTTGAAGGTGATGAAATTTATTTTCAGGAAGAACCAAAGTTAGTAGGTAAAAAATATAAAGACTCATTATTAGCTTATGAACGATCTTCAGTTATTGGTTTATTTACTAAAGGTGGTTCGGCTTTAATTAATCCGCCAATGGATACAGTAATTAATAAAGGCGATAAAGTTATTGCGATATCTGAAGACGATGACACCGTTGTTTTAAGTGGCAAGACCAGTTTTGATATTGATGAGAAATTATTTAGCAGAAGCGAACTAAAAGCGGCGAGCGTAGAAAAAACGTTGATCTTAGGTTGGAATGCAAGAGGCATCCGTATCATTGAGGAGTTGGATAACTATGTTGCAAAAGGTTCTGAAGTTTTAATTGTAGAAGATGGTGTAGATATAGAAGAAGAAATTGCAGAGTTGCAAAAGAGATTAGACAAACAAAAAATAAAACTTCAAAAAGGAAATATAAATGACAAAGCAACTTTGGTTAGTTTAAAACCGGAGATCTTTGACCATATTATTTTATTAAGTTATACCGATATTGATACGCAGGAAAGTGATGCGAAAACACTGATCTGTTTATTACACTTACGTAATTTAAGCGAAAAAGCCGGAAAAGATTTTAGCATTGTGTCTGAAATGTTAGACATACGTAATAGAGATCTTGGGGTTGTTGCTAAAGCAGACGATTTTATTGTGAGCGATAATTTGATAAGTTTAATGTTAAGCCAGTTAAGCGAGAACCAGGATCTTAAAAAAGTGTACGATGTATTGTTCCAGGCAGAAGGCTCTGAGGTGTATTTAAAACCTGTGAGCAAATATGTAAAGCCAGGACAGCCGGTAAATTTTTATACAGTAATTGAAAGTGCAGCGCAGTTAAACGAATCTGCAATTGGTTACAGGATCTCGTCTTTAAATACAGACTCTGATCAACACTTTGGTGTGAACATTAATCCTGATAAGGCCAAAAAAATAACTTTCAGCGAAAATGATTTTATAATTGTTTTGGCAGAAGATTAAAAAACTATTCTATTAAATAAAGGCCGCATAAGATTTATGGGGCTTTTTTAATTTTACCACTTTTCAAAATCTGTAAGTGTTTTTCGTTGTTCTTTATTGCGAAGATTAAAGCTTGCTGTTAGTTCCCACGTTTCTGCGCGATAAGTTGACAATAACGAAGATGTTACACCGTAATTTACCTGTACTGTAAAATAATTGTGCCTAAAGCCGAGATTTGCTGTTGGAGTTGTGTTATTTATAATACCTAATCCAAATATCAAATGTTTAAACAATAATGCAGTAGCGCTAAATTGATAGAAATAAAATTTTTGTTGCATTTCGTATCTTCCAAAAAAATGGAAAAGTGTTTTTTCGGATACGTGTAAATTATAAGAACTGTGAAATGAAAACCTCGCCGGTAATATACTGGTGCCTAACAAACCTTCATCCGGTTGATTAATGTGAAATACAGACGCGCCAAAATAAAAATGGTTATAATTGATCAATAAGCCTGAACTAACATCAAAATTTCTTTTTGTTTGAGATGGAACAGCTTCTTGGGTACTCCAAACAAAACCTCTTCTTGGGTCGATCTGTTCACCAAAACTCAACTGTGTCCGATCTAATTTTTTATTAAAATAAGACGCTTTTATTGAGGGAATGATCTTTAACTTATTATCCTTAGAAGAAAAATGCTGAGCATATATACATGAAAATACATTGCTTTTCAGTATACCTCGCGCCTGGTCGTCATGTAAGTAGGTAAAAGCCAGAGCTCCTTTCAAACGTTTTAGGTAAACTTCTGTTCCATTATAAAATGTTACATAACTTCCTGTAAGATTTGGCCACTGATTTCTATAAACAAATTGGTTTCTTATAAGACCATTACTTCCGGTAAAAGAAGGGTTTAAATAAACAAGTGATTGCTGTGTATTTGAGAACATGGGGTCTTGCGAAAAACCCTTCGTAAAAATTAAAAAAGCAAAGTATAAGAAACAGATCTTTTTACTCATTTGATCTTTTTTGATAATTAAATGTAGTAAAAAAAGGCAACAATTCCTATTTATTCATCAAGGCCTCTATCTCATCTGTTTCAATAGGTATGTTCTTCATAAGGTCTAATTGCCCGGTTGTAGTTACCAGTAAATTATTTTCGATTCGGATACCCAAACCTTCTTCAGGAATATAAATGCCTGGCTCTACCGTAAACACCATACCGGCTTGCATAGGCTCTGTAAAAAATCCAACATCATGCACATCTAATCCTAAAAAGTGTGAAGTGCCATGCATAAAATATTTTTTGTAAGCAGGCCACGCAGGATTTTGTTTTTTTACGTCATCCGTTTTTATTAAACCTAATTGTAATAATTCTTCGGTCATTAAGTCGCCAACTGCTTTGTTGTATTTATCAAAGGTCTGACCGGGTAATAACATTTTTGCAGCTGCTTTATGTACACGCAATACTGCATTGTAAACTTCTTTCTGGCGTTTTGTAAATTTTCCATTAACCGGTAAACAACGCGTAAGATCACTCGCGTAATTTGCATACTCTGCTGCAACGTCCAATAAAATAACATCACCATCTTTGCATTGCTGGTTGTTCTCAACATAATGTAATACGCAAGCATTTTTTCCACTTGCAACAATTGGTCCGTAAGCAAAGCCTTGTGAACGGTTACGTATAAATTCGTGAATTAATTCTGCTTCAATTTCATGTTCCCAAACGCCGGGTTTTATAAAAGATAATAAACGGCGAAAACCTTTTTCAGTAATATCGCAAGCTTGTTGTATCAGGTCAATTTCCTGTGTGCTTTTAAGTGCGCGTATTTTATGCATCACAGGCGCGCTGCGTTCAAATTTATGTAAAGGAAATTTTGACTGAATTATTTTATTGAAACGTACTTCTGCCGTTTCGGTCAAATTGCTATTCCTGGCATGTTCGTTAGAGTTTAAATAAATATGTTCGGCCTGAAAGAAAAACGGCTGCATTACTTTATAAAAATCATGTACCCAATAAATATGTTCAATACCACTTACGGCAGTTGCCTGCAATTTATTTAATTTTGCACCTTCCCAAATGGCAATTAACTCACTTGTTTCTTTTACAAATAAAATTTCTTTGTGTTTACCATCTTTCACATCCGGAAAAATAACCAGGATAGTTTCTTCCTGATCGATACCGCTTAAATAGAACAGATCGCTGTTTTGTCTAAAGCCCATGTGGCCATCGGCGTTAGTTGGCATTATATCGTTACTTACAAATATTGCAAGGGAGTTTGGCTTTAAATTATTCTTGAATTTATTTCTGTTCTCAATAAACAAAGTACTGTCAATGGCCTGGTATTTCATATGTCTTAATTGTTGTTTTTAGTTGTCATATGGTATAGCCAGTTTATTAATTAGTGTTTGTGTTTCGGCAAACATGGCTATTTCATAATTTTGCGTTTTAGCGAACACTAAAGTATCAATAAAGGTTTAAAAACAAAAATTAATCGTATTAGTTTAACGCTCAGGTTAAATGCTTTGAAACTTACATTATCAGGCCGTCAAAACCTTTAATTATTTGATATAATACAGCCATTTTTTGCATAAAAAGGGCATTATTTTCAATAAAAAACCTATATTTGCTAATAGAATAAAATTAAAAGAGTATGATCGATCTAACAGGAATTATTTCCATTACCGGACAGCCGGGTTTGTTTAAAATTGTTGCGCAAAGCAAGAATGGTATTATTGTAGAAGGCTTAGCGGATAAAAAAAGGGTAAATGTTTACGCATCCACTAAAGTTTCAACTTTATCGGATATTAGCATGTTTACTACAGGCGATGATAAGCCTATTGAAGAGATAATGACAGCTATTTTTGAAAAAGAAAAAGGTGGTATTGCTATTGATAACAAAGCTGATGATAAAGCAGTAGAAAAATATTTTGGTGAAGTTTTGCCTGACTATGATAAAGACCGTGTTTACGTGAGTAACATGAAAAAATTATTTAGTTGGTATAACACCCTTCAAACAACAGGCAACTTAAAAGAAAAAGGTGAAGAGAAAGAAGGCGAAGAAAAATCAGTAGCTATTAAAGCTGAAGATAAAGCAAAAGCCATTAAAAAAGGTGTTTCAAAAGACTCAAATAAAGCGAAGACAAGCGTTGGTGTTAAAAAAACAACTGGTGTAAGAAAAACAGGCACAGCTTAAAAAACAGTATAAAACTTATATTAAAGCCACTCAAAATGAGTGGCTTTTTTATTTAATAATAATTGGAGTTTTAAAACGTTAGTACAAGTAGAATGAAATTAGTATTATCTTTTATTTTTCTATCGAACGTTTTGCTCAGCCAAACCTGGTTGCAATTACCCGATTTTCCCAATACAGAAAGAGATGATGGTGTGGCTGTGCATATAAGTAACAAAGCTTATTTTGGTACAGGCTTGCTTACGGGTTTTAAAACTTAGGGTGATCAATAATTTTTTCGATCTGTCTATATGGTTAATTGTCCAGACTATTTATCCTTATAGATCACCATGTTTATGCTACCCTGGGTAGGCGAAGAATTATCACTCAAAGAAACAACAAAGGGTTTACGCTGTCCTTCAAAACAATTATACACAACCGAGCCCTGATCTTCGGTTGGATTTGGCAATTTGTTAGCGTAGTAATCCTTAAGATCACAAAATAAATAATTCGCAAGTTCCAGATCGTTACTGTTTATCTGCACATTAATTTCTTCAAGGCTATCTTTATTTAACGTATAATCAATGGAATAATTGGTTTGATCGTTTATTTTATATTCAAAATAAAGATGGCCCGGCGATCTTTCGATCGGCGGTGCGCTTTCAATGGTCTTAATAATTTCGGCTTTGCTGTTTAAATTTATACCTCTAAACACACCGTCTTTTGAACGAATGATCTCGTCTAATAAGGGATGATATCCTTCAAAAATGCGGGGTTTTGTTTTAGGATCTTCCTTTTTTTCGTTGTTACACGAAACCACAAAAAGAAAAACTAAACAGAAGAATATTTTAAAAACTAACTTCAATAAACTGATTTAAGCTAAACAACAAAGATACTTAATAAAAGAGTTTTACAAATATTAACAACGCAAGTAACTAACAAGTTATTGTTTTTAAACTTTGTTAAATAAAACGCTAATAACACAGAGGGTTATGATCAAATAAGATTTTAAATATGCTTGAGCGTGACTTTTATGAATTCGAGCCGACCTCTTGTGCTACTACTTCAGGGCGCATTTGCGGGAAGAACAACACCTCTTGTATAGCCGCATTATTGGTTAAAAGCATCGTTAAACGGTCAATACCAATACCAATACCTGCTGTTGGCGGCATACCATATTCAAGGGCGCGTAAAAAATCGTGATCAATGAACATGGCCTCATCATCGCCTCTTTCCTGCAGCTTTAACTGCTCTTCAAAACGTTCGCGTTGGTCAATAGGGTCGTTTAACTCACTGTATGCATTGGCTATTTCTTTACCATTAATCATCAATTCAAAACGCTCTACAAGGCCTTCAACTGTGCGGTGTTTTTTGGTTAGCGGACTCATCTCTACAGGGTAATCTGTAATAAAAGTAGGCTGTATGTAGTTGCCTTCGCATTTCTCGCCAAAGATCTCGTCAATTAATTTCCCTTTGCCGGCGTGCGCTTCAACGTGTATGTTTAATTTTTTACAAACCTCTCGCAATTGCTCTTCGCTCATACCGCTAATATCAATGCCGGTAAATTCTTTTATGGCTTCGTACATGGTAACCCGTTTGAACGGCGCTTTAAAATCTATTTGTTTATCGCCAACAGGAATTTCGGTTTTGCCGTAAAGATCGATAGCAATTTTTTCGAGCATTTGCTCTGTAAAATTCATCATCCAGTTATAATCTTTATAAGCAATGTAAAATTCAAGCACAGTAAACTCAGGATTATGGGTACGATCCATCCCTTCATTCCTGAAATCTTTTGCAAATTCAAAAACGCCCTCAAAACCACCAACGATCAAGCGTTTTAAATACAACTCATTGGCAACGCGCAAATACAATGGCATGTTCAACGCGTTGTGATGCGTTATAAAAGGGCGAGCAGTAGCCCCACCCGGAATGCTTTGTAGAATAGGCGTTTCCACCTCTAACAAGCCTGCATTGTTTAAAGTAGTACGAATAGAATTAATTATTTGCGACCGTTTTTTAAATGTATCGCGCACTTGTGGGTTAATTATAAGATCAACGTAACGCTGACGGAACCTGAATTCAGGATCGCTTACCTCGTCAAAAGAATTTCCAGACTCATCGGTCTTAACAATTGGTAAGGGCTTTAACGCCTTGCTTAATATTTTTAAAGAAGTAACATGAATAGAGATCTCACCGGTTTTTGTGGTAAATACATAACCGTTAACGCCAATAATATCGCCAATATCGATCAGTTTTTTCCAAACAACATCGTAAAGCGTTTTATCTTCGCCCGGGCAAATATCATCCTTCCGCACATAAAGTTGTATACGGCCTGTAGCATCTTGTATAACAGCAAAGCAAGCTTTGCCCATATCACGCACGCTCATTATGCGGCCGGCAATTGCAATATCCTTATAATTTATTTTATCGCGGTCGTAATTATCTTTTATATCCAGGGCATTTACATTTACTTTAAACTCATCTGCAGGGTATGGGTCAATTCCTAAAGCCCTGAGGTCTGTTAATTTTTGTCTTCTTTGTAATTCTTGCTCGCTAAGGTGTGCCGACATAATTTGAATTTTTAAGAGGTAAAAGTACATTTTTATATCAATTCAAAGAAAACAGGTTATTTACAATAAGGTTGCCCAAATCCATGAATGTGGAATTATACGTATATAATAAGCACTGGTAATCTAATAAAACGTGGAAAAAAATACTCAAAATAGCCTTTTTGCACTGGAATATGTTTTGCAAAGAGTAAAGGCTAGGTATTTAACAAATTTTTTGTTTAATATTTTTAACTTTTTGTTAAACAATATGTACCTTTATTGTAGAATTCATTTAAAAGCCTGAGAATTATGACAGCAATTGAATTTAACTCCAGAATAATGAACGAAAAAAGTTCGTTGAAAAATTTTGCTTTAAGTCTTACAAGAAATACAGACGATGCATTAGACCTTTTGCAGGACACTTATGTAAAAGCAATTACGTATCGGGAAAAATTTGAAGACAGTACTAATATAAAAGCCTGGTTATTTACAATTATGAAAAATACGTTCATAAATGCGTATCGCCGTAATGTAAAAACCAAACAATTAATTAGTAAAGGAGATGATATAGCTTTGGACAGGGCTTTTAAACAAAACAGTTACGACCATAGCGAAAGCAGGTTAAATGCTAAAGAGATAATCAAACATATTGAAAGTTTAGGTGACGAATACAAAGTGCCTTTTACACGTTATTACAATGGTTATAAATATGAAGAAATTGCGCAGGAAATGAAATTACCTTTAGGTACGGTTAAGAGCCGAATATTTATTGCCCGCAAGATCTTAATGGTTGCGTTAAAACATTTTAGAAATTAGTAAATAAAAACTTTGTGTGTTGATAAATTAACCCTACCATAGCTGGAGGGTTTTTTTTCTTTTATGGAAGAAGTTACTATTTTTTGGTTTAGAAGGGATATTCGCCTGCAAGACAATGCAGGCCTATATTACGCGTTACGTGAGAATCAAAAAATTATTCCCGTATTTATTTTTGACAAAACTATTCTTGATCAGCTGGAAGATAAAAATGATCGGCGTGTTGATTTTATACACCAGGCAATAACAAACATAAATGAAGAATTAATTTTTCTTGGTTCAACATTAAAAGTTTTTTATAGTACGCCCGAAGAGGCTTTTAAAAAATTAATAAAAGAGCATACAATTAAAAATGTTTACACCAATCACGATTACGAGCCTTATGCAAAAGAACGTGATGAAGTAATAAAACAATTGCTCGAGAAGAATAATATCGAATTTAAAACCTATAAAGACCAATGCGTTTTTGAAAAAGGTGAAGTTGTAAAAGATGACGGAAAGCCTTATACCGTATTTACGCCCTATAGTAATAAATGGAAAAAGAAATTAAAACCTTTTTATTATAAAGCCTATCCGACAAAAAAATATTTTAAAAATTTCGCAAAATTAAAGCCGGAAGAAATTCCATCCCTCAAAAAAATAGGATTTACAAAAACGGATATTGTTTTAAATAAAAAAGCAACGGTAAATAATTTATTGCTTCAAAAATATAAGCAGCAGCGCGACTTTCCCGCTATTGAGGGAACCAGTAAATTAAGTATCTACTTACGCTTTGGTGTTATCAGCATAAGAAGTTTAGTTGATAAAAGTATTTCGCAAAGCGAAACATGGCTAAACGAATTAATATGGCGCGATTTTTATATGATGATTCTTTATCATTTTCCACACGCAGCATTTAACTCGTTTAAAAAACAATACGACACTATTCCATGGCAAAATAGCGAAGAGAAATTTAAAAGATGGTGCGAAGGCAACACGGGTTTTCCAATTGTTGATGCAGGTATGCGTGAATTGAATGCAACAGGTTTTATGCATAACCGTGTGCGCATGATCGTAAGTAGTTTTTTAATTAAAGATCTTTTAATAGACTGGCGCTGGGGCGAAGCTTACTTTGCACAAAAATTAAATGATTTTGACCTTAGTGCTAATAACGGTGGCTGGCAATGGGCGGCAGGTAGTGGTTGCGATGCCGCGCCTTACTTCAGGGTTTTTAATCCAACCGAGCAGCAGAAAAAATTTGATCCAAAATTTGAATACATAAAAAAATGGGTGCCAGAGTTTGGCACGTCAAAATATACTGAGCCAATTGTTGATCATGCTAAAGCGCGCTTAACGGTTATTGCTTTGTATAAAAAAGTACTAACGGAAAGTAAACAGATGGAATTATTTTAACATTCCGGAAATTGTAAGGTCAAATTTTAATTATAATTTTGGTATACAATGAAATTCATTTACATTCTTAAACTTTGTTTTTTTTGTATTTTCTGTTTTTCGCAAAACGAAAAAATAGAAGAGCTTAAAAAGCTTGGCCGCGACTCGTTGATCAAACTTGCTGTTATTAAATTGAATGAACCTGGGTTTGATCCAAAAAATTATGACAGAGTAGACGTGAAGTATGACGATAAATCATTGATCGTTGATTTTAAATTATCTGTAAAGCTTGCAGGTAATAATTCTTGCTTTTACGATGCAGTGCATGTGGCACTTGTTGGCCAGGGCTCAGGTAAAAGCATACAGGGTTTTTGTGATGAACCAAAGTTTCACAAATGGACAAAAGCGGAGCAAAAGAAAATAGATTTTGTGTTTGATGCGATAAATAAAGATAACGAAATTGGTGATGTGAAAGATAGAAAAATGCCCCATGGCCAAAATATGGAGATCACCGAAAAACTAACGTATTATTATATTGAAGTATCTGATTGGTCTACTTACTCGCATTATAAAATTGATAAAGTAACCGGTAAGATATCAGAAGCCAACCATAAGCATTATGCGCGGAGTGGAGATGAGAAAGAGGAGTATAATTATATTAAATAAGCGATCTTAGTTGTAAAAAACAGTATCGCATAAATTGAGACTTCAGAAAAAATTTAGCGCTATTCGTATAATTCGCGGCTACCTATTTCGCAAGCTTAATGATCCGCATTTTATCAAGCACCCAGATGATCGGATAGGTTGGATCAAGCTCCCACCACTTAGCAGCAAAATTAGGTCTTGCGCCTGCCTGATGATGATTGTTCTGAAACAATTCGCCCATTAAAAAAATATCAATAAAAAAAGTGTTCTTTGATTTGTCCGGACAATCAAAATTACGGTAACCATATTTATGTCCGGCCCAATTTACAATAGCGCCTTGTATTGGTCCTATAAAGAAGTGAATTGGAAGAAATAGAAACATCCACCACTGAGTTGCAAAAACAACGTAAAAAGCAATGTACAAGCCTGCAAAAGCTAAACGGGTTATCCAATTGTCTGCAATTTTATCAATAGTAGGGTATTCCGGAAAGTTACGATCGAATTTTTCTTCCACAACAACGCGTTTATTCAAGACATCGTTATAAATGGCACGTGTATGCAACATCATATGGTAAGCATCTTTAAAGAAGTGTGGTGTATGCGGATCTTTTTCCGTATCACTATAGGCATGATGCATGCGATGTAAAATGGCATAAGCGCGTGCGTTCAAATAAGAAGAACCTTGTGACACCCATGCAAAAATATAAAAGAACTTTTCCCAGAATTTATTCATGGTAAACATTTTATGAGCAGAGTAGCGGTGCAGAAAAAAAGTTTGGCCAAACAACGAAAGATACCAGTGAAGAATTAAGAAGAGAAGGATGATCATTTATGAAGGTAAATTAGTTAGTGTAATGTAAGTCTAATATCAATATATATACGTTTTAAAGCTCTGTTTGTTTTAAAACTAATGTTAAGGAAACAAAAAACCCTTTACAAATGCAAAGGGTTTTTTTAATGTTATTATCCATTCAAAGCTTCTGCTCCACCAACAATTTCTAAGATCTCTTTTGTAATGGCAGCCTGACGAGCTTTGTTATAAGTGATCTTTAATTCTTTTTGCATCGCCTTGGCATTATCTGTTGCTTTGTGCATGGCTGTCATACGCGCACCATGTTCGCTGGCAACGGAATCCAATATTGCTTTATAAAATTGGGTTCTTATTGAGCGGGGAATTAATTCATTAATGATCGTTTCCTGGCTAGGCTCAAAAATATAATCTACTTTTGAACTTGAGCTCCCTGCCGATTTTGACGGCATCAATGGAAGTAATTGTTCTTCTGTTGGAATTTGTACAGCTGCATTTTTAAATTGATTGTAAACCAAAACAACTTTATCAAATTGTTTGGATAAAAATGCTTCCATTATTTTTTCAGCAACAACCGAAGTGTTTTCGAAATTTAGTTTATCAAATAAATTACCAGCGTGGTGCGGAAGATCACTTCCGGTAATACCGTATGAAGTACGCTTAAAAGCATCCTGCACTTTTTTACCAATAGAGAGTACAGTAATGTTGTGACCAGCGTAATCGTTCTTAATTAACTGGTTTGTTTTTTTAATGATGTTAGAGTTAAAACCTCCGGCTAAACCACGGTTAGAAGAAATGGCGATGATCAATAAATTTTTTCCACCGGTATTTCGGGCGTAAGCATTATCGCTTGAGTCAACACTTGCGCTTACATTTTCTAAAAGTTCTTTTAGTTTATTAGCATAAGGGCGAATTTGTGTAATAGCATCCTGTGCACGCTTTAATTTAGCAGCGCTCACCATTTTCATGGCGCTGGTAATTTGCATGGTTGAACCAACCGATACTATTCTATTTCTGACTTCCTTTAAACTAGGCATATTTTACAAAATTTTAAATGTTGGATTTTAAATGTTGATGATCTCAGGCAATTTAAAATCTAAAATTTATAATTTAACATCTCTTATTAGTTATATTTCGCAGTTAACTCTTTTGCGGCAGCTTCCAACGTGTTAGTGATCTCGTCGGTATATTTTCCTGCTTTAAGATCGTTTAACACATTTTTATGTTTGCGTTCTAATACATCTAAATAATCTTTTTCAAACTCACGTACTTTATTTACAGGAACACTTCTTAATAAGTTTTTTGTTCCTAAGTAAATTATAGCAATTTGTTGTTCAACACGGAATGGCGAGAACTGACCTTGCTTTAATATTTCTGTATTACGTGAACCTTTATCTAATACTGATTTTGTAGCAGCATCAAGATCCGATCCGAATTTAGAGAAAGCCTCTAACTCACGGTATTGTGCCTGATCTAATTTTAAAGTACCAGCAACTTTTTTCATCGATTTGATTTGTGCATTACCACCCACACGTGATACCGAAATACCTACGTTAATAGCCGGACGAATACCAGAGTTAAACAAGTTAGACTCTAAGAAAATCTGACCATCAGTAATC
>JAUXSA010000120.1 GCA_030681615.1 Bacteroidota bacterium | reverse complement strand
GCGAGTGAAACAAAAGATATCACTACTTAAAGCTACGATGTGCTTAAGGTTTTTACTTGATAAGGAAAGGGAATTTATGAACATTTTTAAGTGCAATTCCCGTGCCGCGCGCAACGGCACGAAGAGGGTCTTCGCACACATGAACCGGTAATTTTGTTTTCATAGAGATACGTTTATCTAAACCTCTCAATAACGAACCACCACCGGCCATAAAAATACCTTTGCGATAGATATCTGCCGCCAGTTCAGGAGGTGTCATCTCTAACGCATTCAAAATAGCTTCTTCAATTTTAGAAATTGATTTATCCAAACAATGTGCAATCTCTACATAACTGATATAAACTTCTTTAGGGATACCACTCATTAAGTCACGCCCTTGTACAGCATAATCTGCGGGTGGATTGTCGATCTCTGTCATAGCAGCACCCACTTCAATTTTAACTCTTTCGGCACTGCGCTCACCAATTAAAATGTTATGCTGGCGACGCATGTATTCTTCAATGTTAGCATTAAAATCGTCACCCGCAATACGCGTAGATTTATCACAAACAATACCGCCTAACGCAATTACCGCGATCTCAGAAGTACCACCACCAATATCAATGATCATATTCCCCATTGGTTCTTCAACGTCAATACCCATACCTATTGCAGCTGCCATAGGCTCGTGGATCATATAAACTTCTTTTGCTCCTGCATGCTCCGCGCTATCGCGAACAGCACGTTTCTCAACCTCAGTAATACCACTTGGAATACAAATTACCATACGCAATGAGGGTTTAAAAAAACGGTTTCCGGGATTGATCATTTTTATCATCCCTTTTATCATTTCTTCAGCAGCCTGGAAATCGGCGATAACTCCATCTTTTAATGGACGAATTGTTTTTATATTCTCATGTGTTTTACCATGCATCATTTGTGCCTGGCGACCAACAGCTATAACTCTGCCCGTAGTTCTATCAACTGCAACTATACTCGGCTCATCAACAACAACTTTATCGTTATGAATAATAATTGTGTTTGCAGTTCCTAAGTCAATTGCAATATCCTGGGTTAAGAAGTCAAATAAAGCCATAAAAAATATAAAGAATAAGTTGTAAAGTTATAAAATAAGAAAGGCAGTTGCTAATGTAAAAACAGCATTTCCAAGAAAGATTTAAAGAAGAAGTTAACAAGTAAATTTCATGTTTGTCGTTCCGGGTTTCTTGTTAAACGAGAAACAAAAAACCAGAAACTTGAAACTAGTAACCTAAAATCTTTAACATGCTCTTATAACTTTGTTCTTTTGCGAAAAGACGTGTTGATATTTCTCCATCCTCATCTTTATCAATTAAAACATGTTTTGGAGCAGGTATCAAACAATGCTGTGTGCCGCCATAGCCGCTTAAAGCCTCCTGATATGCGCCAGTGTGAAAGAAGCCAATGTACTGTACTTGTTTTTGATTCTTTTCGATCAGAGGTAAGAATACCTGGTTGGTGTGTGCTTCTGTATTGTAATAATCCATACTATCGCAGGTCATGCCACCTAAATTTACCGGCCCGTATGGCTTATCCCAATTATTAATGGCAAGTAAAATAAAACGCTGGTTAATACCCCAGGTGTCGGGCAATGTGGTAATAAAACTGCTGTCAATAAAATACCAGGTCTCACGGTCGTTCTGCTGCTTTTGATCTACTACTGAATAAAGGGTTGCACCGCTTTCTCCAACTGTATAAGAACCAAATTCAGTAAAAATATCCGGCTCAGGAATATCGTTCTGTTTACAAAATGCTTTTATCTGCTCAACGATCTCCTCTATCATGTATTCGTAGTCGTATTCAAAACCTAAAGAAGTGCGAATAGGCATGCCACCACCGATGTTCAGCGAGTCTAGCGTTGGACAAACAGCGCGCAACTCTTTGTAAATTTGCAAACACTTGTTTAATTCCGTCCAATAATAGATCGTATCCTTAATACCCGTGTTAATGAAAAAGTGCAACAATTTTAAACTGAATTTTGGGTTGGTCTTTATTTTTTCGTTGTACAAATTCATTATTTCGCTGCTGCGAATACCTAAACGCGAAGTATAAAATGTAAAGGATGGTTCTTCTTCTGTGCTGATCCTTATACCAAGATTTACATTATCAACTTTGCTGTACTTTTTATAATGATCAATTTCATCTAAATGATCCAAAACGGGGATAACGTTAAAACCTTCATTTATTAACTCTACAATATTCTGCTTGTAGTTTTGGCGCTTATACCCATTACAAATAATATATGTATCTTTGCTTAACGCCTTTTTTTGAAATTGCTCTTTGATAATATTTAGGTCAAATGCCGATGAAGTCTCAATATGGACATCATTTTTAAGTACCTCGTCCAATACAAAACTAAAGTGTGAGCTTTTAGTGCAATAACAGTACACATATTTGCCTTTATAGTCTACTTTAGCCATAGCAACGTTAAATAAACGCTTTGCTTTTTGGATTTGTGAGCTTATTTTTGGTAAATAACTGATACGCAAGGGGGTACCATATTGTTTAATGATATCCATTAATGGGATATCGTTGAAATACAACTCGTTGTCTATCACATCAAAACCTTCCTGTGGAAAGTTAAATGTCTGGTTTATAAGGTTGGAGTATTGGTTATTCATCTTAGATGCAAGATAGTTACTTGGTTAAATATTATTTAAAGTAAGTGATTTACTTTATACAAAAGTAAGGCTAATTATTAATAAAAAGTTAAATTATATGATAAAACCCATCAAAATTATTGAGGTTAAGAGTGAGATCGGTGCAGGTACCCGAGGTTCAAGTATGGGAGTTGATGCCATTAAGATAGCGGCTTTAGACTTTGGTAGTGCGTTCTTTAAACGTTATAAATCGGTTGAGATACCTAATGAGAACAATCTTTTATTGGAACCCGTTGTACACGATTACGCTAAACGTATAAAAGGGATATTTAGCCTGAATGAGCGTATTTCCAAAGAGATTCAGAAAACATTAAAGGCCGAACAAGTGCCAATTGTGCTGGCCGGCGACCATAGTTCTGCCTTAGGAACCATAAGTGGGATACGCATGGCCTACCCGGATAAGAAGCTTGGAGTGATTTGGATCGATGCACATGCTGATCTTCATAGTCCTTACACTACCCCAAGTGGTAACATGCACGGCATGCCTTTATGTTGTGTTTTGGCCGAAGATAACCGAGACAGACAGATGAATAAACCTGATGATGAAACGGTTGAATATTGGGAAAAATTGAAGAATTTAGGCGGGATTTGCCCCAAAATAAACTATGATGACCTTGTTTTTATTGCCTTACGGGATTTTGAACCAGCTGAAGACCATTTAATTAAGAAGAATAAAGTAAGAGTATTTAATTTACAGGAAATCCGCAAAAAAGCAGTTGAAAGAGTTGCCATTGAATCTTTGAACTACCTCGATCATTGCGACATTATATATGTAAGCTTTGATGTAGATAGTATGGATTCAAGAATATCTAGTGGAACGGGCACACCTGTACCTAATGGGATCACTGAAAAAGAAGCCGGTAACCTCATCTATTATATCATGCGTAGCAAAAAGATCGTTTGTTTTGAAATGGTGGAAATAAATCCAACATTAGATAAGGAAAATTTAATGGCCGAAAATGCTTTTGAGATCCTTCAAAAAACAACCAACCAATTAAGTAACGATTTTTAATCGATCACAATTTTCTTTACAAGGCTTGTATTATTTGACGAAGTGATCGTTAAAAAATACAAGCCTTTTTTTAGTTGAGAAATATCTATTGAATTATTTATCATTTTTACATCAAAACTCTGGCCAAGGCAATTTGTAATTAAAACGGATCTTAATTCAACTTCAGATTTAATTGTAATAAGATCTTTTGCAGGATTAGGATAAACTGAAATTTTTTGAGAAAGATCTGTTTCTTTTATTGATGCAGTGTTACAAACAAGTTTGTTTATATAATCCCACAACACATTATCAAATGCCGACGCTGCCAAATTAAATCCACCGGCAGTATTTCCTTGCCTAATAACTACAAGTTTTTGACTTGGAACAACATAAATTTTTTGATCATTCTTTCCTAGAGCAGCGAACATATCTAATGGAGCATTTGACATTAACGTGCCTGGAAATACAATTTGAGAACCGGGAGTCATAAAGTCGTTCTTACCATTTAACCACCACAAATAGCCGTATGCTTTATTTAAATTTTGTGATGAGTTTACCATATCTTTAAAATAAAGAGAATCTTTCATTATAGTATCTGCTGCCCAAATTCCTTTATTTAAATTTAATAAACCAAAGCGAGCCATTCCTCTTGCCTTACTGTAATAAACTTGCTGAAACCAAAAACCATCCATCCCAATTTTACTTTTCACCCAATTTGTGGTAACAGTATTATAAGATTGTCCCGCAGTAACACTAATTACATCTTGTGTTTTTTTATAGGCTCCTGTATGGTAGGCCCATCGTGTGCCAGCATTAACCTGAAATAGTAAACATGATTTTGCTGTATCTTCATTACCGCATGGCAAAGGTGGCCCATCATCCAAACCGCTTGTCATTTGTAACAAATTTTTTACAGTAATTAAATTCTCCTTTACTAAGGGTGCACTTGTCCATCCAGTACCAATATACTGAGACACTTGATTGTTTATATTTATTAATCCTTTTTGTTGCGCTACGCCGGCTAAAAAACCAGTAAGACTTTTACCTGCAGATGCCCAATACCATGTTGAATCTATTGTGTATGTTCCAAAATATTTTTCCAACACAATTTTTCCATTTTTTAAAATAATAAAAGATTTAGTGTTTTTTATTTGTAAATAATTATACAAAGAATCTATACGTTGTTGACACCAGTTAAGACTTTGCGGCGACATGGTATCCCAAGCTGTTCCGGTTAACGGTGGAAAATACAACGACTGTGCGTTTATAAAAGAAAGACAAAATGCAAATAAAAAACCAAAGTAAATTTTTCTCATATATGTTAGACGAATTAAAAGTAATAAAGTTTAACAGACCATAATAATAATTTTGCTTTAAAGCTGATTTGTTGCGTAATTTGGCTATAATAAAATTATGGATAGCCTTTTTAATAGCGAAACAGTAAAGAAATTTGTCCAGCGTATGGATCGTTTAACACCTCAATCAAGATCTGAATGGGGAAAAATGGATGTAGCCCAAATGTTAACACATTGCCAAAAACCTTTAGAAATAGCTTCCGGTAAAATTGTACCCAAAGTAAATCCACTAATAAAATTATTATTTGGAAAAAGTGCAAGAAAATCCATTTTACGTGATCCTCAATTTAAAAAGAACATCCCAACTTTTGCAGAAGCAAAAATAGTTGATAAACGCGTTTTTGATGCTGAGAAAAAAACACTGATCGACCTAATGGAAAAATTCCAAAAGAATGGCCCGGAAGGTATTACCAAAAAGGCGCATCCTTTTTTTGGAGAGATGAGCATTGAAGAATGGGATGCTTTACAAACCAAACATCTTGATCACCATTTGCGCCAGTTTGGAGTATAATTATTTTCCTGCAATAATTAATTTACCACTTGCAGCAATTCCTTTTTCAGAATAAATTTTCACTAAATAAATTCCATTATTAAGACTTTCTGTTTCAACTTGTAATTGAAATAATGGCTCACTGTTTTTTTCGCTCACTAACTTTCCTGAAAGATCATAGATCTCAATTCTTGTAAATTCATTTTCACTTTTAATAGTAACCCCCGAAGATGCAGGATTGGGATAAACACTAACATGATTTGCTACTGAAGTTAACTTCACTTCTTTAATACCAACGCTTGATGAGCCTCCTGTTCCATTTGTATTTAAATACGCACCTACTGATAATGCGGCGGTTCCGTTAAGGTCACCAATAAGGGCCATAAATTCGCTGGTATTAAAAAAATGTGCACGATAAATTCTGCTTCCAAGATTAGCATTCGGGTTTGTAAAATTAGTAGTAACAGTATTCCAGCTTAAGCCACCATTTGTAGAAAGAAAATAAAGTGCGCCCCAACCATTGCCACCCCCACTAATAATTACTGTATCCATACCTAAGGTCTGCACCTTTGCGCTTGAGAATCCTCCGGAAACAGTCGATACTTGTGCTACAGTCTGCCAACCGTCGGTTGTTTTATAGATCTGCATTTGAAAAGGCGATGTATTTCTTGAAATAAAATAACCGATATTATCATTTGTCATATGAAGCGCTAAAATATATTCTGTAGCCAAATTGCCGGTTGGTGTAATAGTTGATAATAATGTTTTAGTACCACTGTTACTAACTTTATTAATTTCCCAAGCTGACAAAGTATAGTTTGGTGCAGTATATAAACCGCCAACATCTATCATATCGCCCGATACAGGTTTTTGCGCTTGTGTATGAGAGCCACCACCCACGTTTACTACTACATAAGAACTTCCGCCATTTACTGACATAAGTGGTTGACCTGCTCTTACACATACAATTGTATTTGTGTTTTGTGAATACATTATTTTTTGTGCGTTAAGATTTGAAACCGTGTTTGAATAACGTGTTACCCAGGTCTGGCCAAGATCAGAGCTTTCAAAGATCGATCCTTTTCTATCACCAACAATAAATTTATTTCCTGGTAAAACCTTTACAGCCATTATATCTTCGGCAGCACCAAGTTGCGTTGAAAATATTTTGAAGCTTGCGCCTTTATTATCTGAGTATGCAAAATAACCATCCTCAAATCCTACAAGTCCTACATTACCTCTAAAATCAAGGTCCATAGCCCCTGTTTTTACTTTTGGATAAACATCCTGTGTCCAGTTTGTTCCATCAACCGATCTGTACGTTGGATAGATCATAAAATATTTACGAGTTGCGTACAACTCATCACCTGAAGGAATAATTGGTGTAGTAATTAATGTCCATGTAGTTCCGCTGTTGTTGCTATAATAAAAAGATTTTTGTGAAAGGTTAGGAGTAGTAAGGTGCAACATTAGTTCTTTACCATTTTTGCACGCAAGGGTTATTACCTGTAATGTTGGAGATGGCATAGAGCCAGTATTCCACGTTGCACCGCCATCAAACGATGCGTAAAAACTATTAGTGCCTGCTGCAAATAATGTATCATCATTGGCTGCATATAATTTTGCAGATCCAAAAGATGAAGTATAAGTTGTGGTTGAATATGAAGAACCGCCGTTTGTAGAAGTTAAAAGTTTATTTCCGTCCAATACAAAAAGTTTGTTATCTGATTTTACAAAATAAGGTGTGCTCGTAATTGTTGTAACACTTGTCCAAGTAATTCCGTTGGAAGAAAATTGCAGGTTATATGGAGAAGGGGTTGTATAACTAACATAACCGAATTTTGTTGCATCGTACGGTAAAGTTGTCAGCGTTGTATGCAATGTACTCGTTTGCCAACCATCGGTGGTAATATAAAAATTGTTGGTATTGGTGTAAATGGCTCCATTCATTCTATCCTTCATCATTACAGTGGGGTAAACAGATGGACTTATTGGTGAAGTCATATAATTCCATGTAGAAGTATTTGGGTTTAGCATACCTATAGTATTTGGGTTCGAGACGTTATAACCTACCCTGCAAATATTTATAAGTGTATCTTTATCATACAAGAACGGGGTGCCATATACGCCTCCTTTATGCCATTGAAAATGAAGACCTGTTTGCGAAACAGCAGTTATAGAGGAAACTGCAAATAATAGTGAGAATAAGATTTTTTTCATTTGATATTAATTTTAAACAAAAATACTCCTCTTGTGTAAATATCTAAATACGCAATTCTACGTATTTTTTAATTATTTTTATCCCACAAAATATTGAATATATGAGCCTCATTCTATCAGAACAAAAAAATAACGTGTTGATCTTAACATTAAATCGCCCGGATAAATTTAACAGCTTTAATCGCGAGATGGCTTTAGCTTTAATTTCAGAATTAGATAAAGCAGAAAAAGATAAAAGCGTTAGGGCTATTGTTATAACCGCTACCGGAAAAGCTTTTTGCGCCGGGCAAGATCTTTCAGAAGCAATGGACCCCAACGGACCAGGAATAAAACGTATTGTTGACGAACATTATAATCCCATTATTTTAAGGATACGCAATATTGAAAAACCAATTATTGCCGCTGTAAATGGCGTTGCTGCAGGTGCGGGTGCAAACATTGCTTTGGCCTGTGATATAGTATTGGCCGGCAAGTCGGCAAGTTTTATACAAGCCTTCTCTAAAATTGGTTTGATACCTGATAGCGGTGGAACATTTACATTGCCCCGTTTAGTTGGCCTTCAATTAGCGAGTGCGTTGATGATAACCGGCGATAAATTAACTGCCGAAGACGCAAAAGGTTTTGGCATGGTTTATAAATTATTTGAAGATGCCGAGTTAGCAGAAAAAACGTTGGAGTTTGTAACGACCATTGCAGCTATGCCAACACTGGCAATTGGTCAAACAAAACGTTTATTAAATGCCAGCGCCACAAATAATTTACAACAACAATTAACTTTAGAAGGCGAGATACAAGTTAAGTGTGCCAACAGCTACGATTATAACGAAGGCGTAAAATCATTTTTAGAAAAACGTAAACCGAATTTTAAAGGGGAATGACCTTTGAAAAAAAATGTTTTCATAATTATTCTCATTTGTTTTAGCCTATTTGTTTTTTCACAAAAACAAAAAAATGATTCTCTATTTTTAAAGATCCAAAATTCGGCAGGTATTGAAAAAGCAATTGCATTTAATCGTGCGGCAACTTTTTTTAAACTGGTTAAGCCTGATACCTCACTTTTATTGAGTCGCCAGGCATTGCAAATTGCCTACTCAAAAAATGATCAAAAAGTAGTTGCGGAATCTATCGGCACAATAGCCGAAAGTTTTTCTTATCTCTCACAGTTTGATAGCTCGGCGCATTATTACTTAAAAGCCATTCCGCTTTCCGAAAAATTAAATAACCGGCGGCAAATGGCAAGTTATTATAATGGGTTTGGCAGTGTACTTTATCAATTAGGTGATTTTGAAAAAGCTATTTCTTATATGAAAATGGCTGCGGAACTTAAATTAAAAGACAAAGACCTTTTATATTACGCCGTTATTAATGGCAATATTGCAGCAGTAATGCAACGTATGGGCAATTTTAAAGAAGCAATTTCCATTTTACTAGATTCGGAAATAAAATTAAAAAGCTTTGATAATATTGAGATCCTTGCTAACCTTTATAACTCTCTGGGAAGTGCTTATTTATTAGAATCTAAATTCAAGAACCTTGATTCGGCAGAATATTATTATGCGAAAAACATTTCATTGATCACAAAACCCGAACATGAGCCTTTTCGTTTAGCAGCGATCATAAATATTAGTGATGTTTATATCGAGAAAAAACAATATGATAAAGCTGAAACAAATTTATTAAAAGCACTTGCTTTAACGCATCAACTTTCGAGAAACGGAGAAAGAATAAATGTTTATGGAACATTAAGCTCATTATATGAACAAAAAAATGAATTTAAAAAAGCCTTGGAGTTTAAAAATTTACAGAATGCTTTACGAGATTCTATTTATAGCGAAGAAAGAGAAAGATTGGTTCACGATCTTGAATCAAAATATCAAATTGAAAAAAGAGATCTTACCATAAAACAACAAGAGCTTTTTATAGAAAAAGAAAAGAACAAAAACAATCTGATCGTTTTTCTTGCAATTATTACAGCATTATCACTCTTATTCATTGCCATTTATTTCTGGCTTAAAAAACGCGCAAAAGAAAATTTAGAAAAAGCCAAATCAAAGATCTTTCATAATATCGTACATGAGATAAGAACGCCTCTTACCTTGATACATGGACCTTTAACAGTTCTCAAAAAAGATCTCCAAAACGAAAACAATAAAGATCAGTTTGAATTGATCAGCCAAAACTCAAATAAACTTGTAGCCTTGGTTGACGAATTGTTACTTGCCTCTAAATTAGAGCGCGACGATTTTGGAGTAAAAATGGAGATCGGCGACATTATACTTTTTACAAAAGACCTTATTGCTAATTTTAATACAGAGGCTTCAAAAAACAATATTCAATTAAAATTTAACTCTAATATTGAAGCCGCAGTTATTTCTTTTCCTGCAAACGCTTATGAAAAAGTAATCAATAATTTAATTTCAAACGCCATTAAATATAATAAGCCATCAGGTTCTGTAGAAGTGGAAATGTTATTACAGGATAATAATCTTTGCGTAAAAGTAAAAGATACAGGAATTGGTTTAAGTGAAAAGGAAAAAGAAAATTTATTTGAACGTTTTTACAGGGCAGAGTCTCAAAAAAATAAACCCGGTTTTGGCATTGGCCTATCTATCGTAAAAGAATTAATGAATGCCCTCGCTGGCAAAATTGAAGTAGAAAGCGAGCCAGGTAAAGGCACAACCTTTATTATTAATATACCTGTTGCATTAACGGCTAAAAGTCAAACAAACTTCAATGAAAATGAAATCACAGAAAATGATTTTGTTTTAATTGTTGAAGATGATAATGGTATTTACGATTTTATTAAAAGCATTTTAGATAAGGAAAACATAAAAACCATGCGAGCTTTTAACGGCCATGAAGGTTTTAAAACAGCTACCGAATTATTGCCAACTATTATTATTACAGATGTGATGATGCCTGTTGAAGATGGAACAAGCATGACAAAAAGTTTAAAAGCGTCAGAACTAACCAGTCACATTCCTATAATTATGCTTAGTGCTAAAACTTCATCTCAAAGCAGAATAGAAGGTATGAGTTCGGGTGCCGATGCTTATTTAAATAAACCTTTTAATCCTGAGGAATTAGTTCTGTTAATTAAGAACACACAGCAAACCTTAAATAACAATCGCCTTAAATATTCAACAACACTACAAAAAGAAGAAAAATTATTTAAAGAACGTGTTGCCGGAAAAGATGAATACCTTAAAAAAATTGTTGATGCGGTAGATAAACATATTCTTGAAAGTGATTTTTCGGTAAATGAACTCGCGGATGTAATGTGTATAAGCAGAAGTCAGTTGCACCGCAAAATTTCTTCCATCACAGGTTTATCTACCACTCATTTTATAAGAATTATCCGTCTCGAAAAAGCAAAAGATCTTTTACTTTCCAATTCGGGTAACGTTACCGAAATTGCATATCAATGTGGCTTTAACAGCCAGTCTTATTTCTCTAAAAGCTTTACCGAACACTTTGGAAAAGCACCCAGCGACCTGATAAAATAATTTTCACGCAACATTTTTTCTAAAAACCGCAACATTTAAAACTTCTTTTGTTATTGCTTTAATTTGCTGAAAATCAAAGTAATAAGAGTGATGCAACATCAGTACACATAATTGCACCAATGGTAAACGGCTTTTTTTTATTTCTGTTACACTTT
Source organism: Bacteroidota bacterium (assembly GCA_030681615.1). Taxonomy (GTDB): domain Bacteria; phylum Bacteroidota; class Bacteroidia; order B-17B0; family Aurantibacillaceae; genus Aurantibacillus. The sequence continues at coordinate 22,419 of JAUXSA010000120.1, read as the reverse complement.
TGTAGAATAAACAGATTAAAAAATTAAGCTTATGAAAAAAGTAGTATTTATTGCCATAACATTTATAGCGGCATTTGCATTAAACCTAAAAAGTCAGCCGGGAGCTGCTATGAATTTTGATGGTGTTGATGACCAGGTAAGATTTCCTGGTTCAACAATGGGAGCGTTTACAATTGAGTTCTGGATGAGAACAACACAAACAGGTCAAACCGGTACTCAGTGGTATCAGGGTAATGGTATTGTTGATTCTGAAGTAGGAGGAGCCCAAAATGATTATGGTGTATCCTTACTTGGGAATAAAATAGCTTTTGGTACCGGGAACCCCGATGTGACAATTACCTCCACAACAGCTGTAAATACTGGTAATTGGGTACATGTGGCGGCCATGTTTACATCCAATCCAAATGGTGTAATGTGGCTATATATTAATGGTGTACTCGAGGCTTATCAAGATCCTGGGGTAAGCAGCAATGCAAGAAATACAAATGCTAACCTGTGCACAGGCAGTATTCAAACCAATGTTAGATATTTTAATGGCGATATTGATGAAGTGAGGCTTTGGAATTACGTGATACCAAATTGTGTTTTACAATCACGTATGAATTGCGAACTAACATTACCGCAATCCGGACTCCTGCGTTATTATCAATTTAATCAGGGGTTGGCCTCCGCAAACAACACTTCAATTACGTCTTTAACAAATTTAGTTGGAGGAAATAATGGCAACATTATTAACATGGCATTGAATGGATCCTCTTCTAATTTTATTTCTCCGGGCGCTGTTATTTCAGGCTTTTCTTGCCAGCTCCCTATTATAAATGTTAACGGAAATGGAAACAATATATCTGATGGCGCTACAAGCACCAGCACAACAAATCTTACAAGCTTTTCACCCATGTGTACTAACTCTGTTCCAAAAACACATATCTATACCATACAGAATACCGGAACAGCTGCTTTAACCATTGGCACGCCAAGCATTACCGGAACCAACGCTTCATTATTCTCTGTTACAGCTTTACCTCCTTCTTCCATTGCTCCGGCAAGCAGCGGAACGTTTGCAGTAACATTTACAACTTCAACCGCGGGAGGAAAGTCTGCAACCATTTCATTTCCGACAAATGATTGCTATCACCTGAATTATGATTTTGTTTTAGGAGCAACTGTTTATGGGGCGCCAACAATTTCAGTTAATAGTGGCTCCATTTGTTCGGGCAACTCATTTGTAATTACGCCAACCGGTGCTACCAATTATACCTTTTCGGGAGGAAGTGCAACTGTTAGTCCTAATGCCACAACCAACTATACCGTAATTGGAATTGATGCTCAGGGCTGTTATAATTCTAATATTGCAACGAGTACTGTAACAGTCGTTTCAACACCAACTATAACAGTTAATAGTGGTGCAATTTGCAGTGGTCAATCGTTTACAATGACTCCGGGAGGTGCAACTACATATACTTTTTCGAGTGGAACTGCAATAGTAAGTCCTGCAGTTAATACCAGTTATTCCGTTACAGGTTCAAATAATAGTTGTGTATCCTTAAATACAGCCATTGCAAATGTTACTGTAAATACAACACCAACAATTACTGCAGCGGTTGTAAATAATACAATTTGTTCCGGCGATTCAAATACCCTAACAGCAACCGGCTCTACAAATTACACCTGGACACCCGGAAATATGATTGGCAACAGCGTAGTAGTTTCGCCAACAGCAAATACAACCTACACAGTATTTGGTGCAGATGCTTCCTGCAGCAGTACAAAAACTATATCAATTGTTGTTAATGCTTTACCAAATGTAAATATTACCGGTGCAAGTTCTTTGTGTATTGGTAACTCTGTTATTTTAACAGGAACGGGTGCTACAACTTATACCTGGAACACTTCGGCAACTACAAATACAATTTCTGTTGCGCCAACGGTAAATACAACCTATACAGTTACAGGTACAAACGTAAACGGTTGTCAAAAAACTTTCACAAAAACAATTACAGTAAATGCTATTCCAACTATTAGCGCAGCAAGCGGAACGATCTGCTCCGGAAAATCGTTTACAATTGTGGCCAGTGGCGCAAACACTTATACTTATTCAGGCGGTAGCGCAATTGTTTCTCCAACTATAAATACTACCTACTCTGTTACTGGAACAAGTGCACAAGGTTGTGTAGCGAGTAATACAGCCCTTTCAACAGTTACAGTTAATCCTTCGCCAACAATTTCAGTAACCAATAGTGCATTATCTATTTGTAACGGACAAGCAGTAACATTTACTGTAAATGGTGCTAATTCATATAGTTGGAGCACAACTTCAACCGCCACAAGTATTGTAGTTTCTCCAACAGTAAATACAACTTATACAGTTATAGGCACGGATTTAAATGGCTGTCAAAATACTGTTTCAAAAACTGTTACCGTAAGTGTTACACCAACAATTACATCAAGCAGCGGATCAATTTGTTCAGGTAATTCGTTTACAATATCAGCAAGTGGTGCAGCTACTTACACTTATTCAGGAGGCAGCTCTGTTGTTTCGCCCACTGCAACAACTTCTTATTCTATAACAGGAACTAATGCTCAGGGCTGTGTATCAGGAAATACCTCAATATCAACGGTATCTGTAAACGCAGCCCCGCTTGTAAATATATCAAGCGATACGCCTGTTCTTTGTGTTGGACAATTTGCCATACTTACTGCAAGCGGTGCAAACAATTATGTATGGAATACATCTGCAACAACATCAAGCATTATTGTTGCGCCATTTAGCACCACCAATTATACAGTAACCGGCACAAATTTAGCGGGTTGCTCTGCCAATTTTGTATTTACACAAAACGTAACTATTTGCACAGGGTTAGAACCAAAAAAAACAAATTCTGTTAAGCTATTTGTTTATCCAAATCCAAATTCAGGAAACTTCACAATTGAAAGTTCGGAAAAAATAAAAGTAGATCTGCTGGATATGACCGGCAAAAAAATGCTTTCACAAGATCTAAGTGAAGGAATAAATACGATCGCGATCAATGAATTTGCAAATGGTGTCTACATCTTAAAAACAAATAAGGGTGACTATTTAAAGATCATTAAATACTAAAAACAAAAAGCCCAAAAGAAAATTTTCTTTTGGGCTTTTATTTTAAATTTATTTTTATTTAAACCAACTGCTGTACATTAGATAATTATTTGCTATTCTGTCAATTTCACCGTTTATCAATTCCTGCGAAATATCTTTTACTTTTTTTGCGGGCACACCTGCAAATATACAACCACTGGGCACTATAGTTCCTTCCGTTACAACTGCACCGGCAGCAATAATAGTGTTACTTCCTATCTCGCAATTATCCATTACAATGGCGCCCATACCAATTAACACATTATCATGCACCGTGCAGCCATGTACAATGGCATTATGACCAATAGAAACATTATTACCTAAACTTACTTTTGTTTTTTGATAGGTGCAATGCAACACTGCTCCGTCCTGAATATTTACCTTGTTACCAATGCGAATACTATTTACATCACCACGAATAACAGCGTTGAACCAAACGCTGCATTCGTTACCCATTACCACATCACCAACAATAGTGGCGTTGGGGGCTACAAAACAATTTTCTCCTAATTTTGGGGAGATGCCTTTTACGGGTAAAATAGTTGCCATAGGTGTTTATTTTAAAAATTTTTAATTTTCTTTAAGCAACTGTCACTTCGAGTAAGCTTTTGCGAGAGCAAAAGATGTATCGAGAAGACATTTATCGATATCAAGTTCTCGATACAATTTTTCGCAAGAGACAAAGCGAAAAATCACTCGAACTGACAGTTTAAAATAATTTATAAGCCGGGCAATAAACCGCCGGCCGCTTTTTTCATTTCTTCTTCGTTTAATTTATCGGCAGCTTCAATAGCTTTATTAACCGTAACTGTTAATTGTTCTTCCAATTCTTCTTTGCTGCCATGTTGTAAAGCTGCTGCAATTTTAATATTCTTTATTCTTCGGTTACCGGTAATTTCAATTTTAATATCGCCACCGGCACCTTCAACATTTAATGTAATGCCATCGAGTTTACTTTTTATCTCGTCAGCTTTTTGCTTCATCTCCTGGAGTTTGCCCAGCATATCGCCCATTTTTCCAAACATGATATTTTATTTTAAATTTTGTGGTATTGTGCAAACAGGTATAGCATTTATTTTATGTTTGTTTGCATTATGCCTTGTTGTATAAATATGCAATACTTCTTTTTGTCGGGCGTCTAATTCTGTTGTTTCTTTTTTTGCAAGGTACTCCATAGCCCATTCCAATTCGGGATAACTCGCCCCTATCTGGTCTTCATCATTTCTGCCATCATCAAATAAACCATCGGTTGGTTTTGCCTGTTGTATATTAACTACAACACCTAACTCTTTCGCCAAGGCATAAACTTCTGTTTTGTATAGGTCGGCAATTGGACTAATATCTACTCCTCCATCGCCATACTTGGTAAAAAAACCAATTCCAAAATCCTCTACTTTATTTCCTGTTCCTGCAACTAATAATCGGTTATGACCTGCAAATGCATATAACGTTGTCATGCGTAAACGCGCGCGTGTGTTGGCCATTGTTAAAAAATCCTGTATATCGTTTGGAAAAGTTTTTTCAAGACTTTCCAGTGTGTTGCTAAGATCTACAGTTGCAGTTTCTACATTTTTGTATTTGGACATTAGCCATGCAATGTGTTCGCTGCTAAGGGCAAATTCTGTTTTAAACTGGCGGATAGGCAGGTTTAATACGATTACTCTTTTTCCGGTTAATGCGCATAAAGTAGACGTTACCGCGCTATCAATACCACCCGATACACCCACCACAAATCCATCCATGCCCGAGGCTTCACAGTAATTTTTTAACCAGCTAACAATATGGTCTATTATGGGTTTGGCCTGCATTTTAACTAAAATTTGTTTGTAAAGTTACAACTTTAGGTAAATTATTTATACTAAAGATAACTAAATTTACCACGTGGATCAAAGGGCTCTTCAATACCAACGCAATTCGGCAATACTAAAAAAATATTTGCCCGAAGAAACTGTGGGTATTATTGCCGAATGGATAATTGACCTGGATTTTAAATTAAAGATAACTAAAGAACGTAAAACACGATTGGGAGATTACATGTCGCCCCACTCCGGTTTAAATCATACGATCACCATCAATCATAATTTAAACAGGTACGCTTTTTTAATAACACTGGTTCACGAAGTTGCGCATTTAGTAACTTATAACGAACACAAAAACTCTGTTAATCCGCATGGTATTGAATGGAAAAAAAATTTCCAGAAATTAATGCAGCCATTTTTGAGCACAGATATTTTTCCATTAGAAGTTTTTGCAGCCTTACGTAAATATCTTCAAAACCCTGCGGCATCAAGCTGTAGCGATATTCAATTATTACGTACTTTGAAGTTGCATGATGAGGATAGTGGCACTATTTTTTTAGAACACTTACCTTTTAACACTTTATTTTTATACAATGGCGAACGCATTTTTAAAAAAGGCGAACGCGTAAGGAAAAGATTTAAATGTATTGAATTAAAAAGTGGGACTGTTTATTTATTTAATCCCTTAACTGAAGTTGAGTTATTTGATACAGAAACTACCTCTCAATTAGCTTTGTAGAAAGCACAATATTCGATTTATTGGTTTGCTTTCCGTCCATGATATCAAGGATCAATAATGAGGCGTTCTTCCCTATCTCTTCTACAGGTTGGGATACAGAGATGATTGGTCTGTCAATAATATTAAACAGGTCAATGTCATCAAAACAGGCAATTTTTATTTTATTTCCTTTTTCTACGAATTGTTTTTTCTTTAGAACATTCAAAATTGCAGTAGCAATATTATTATTCAATGCAAAGATAGCATCAAGGTCCGGTTGTGTTTTTAATAGATCTGTTATCGCTTCTTCCACATCGCTTTGCACCTTTTCAAAATTAATTGGACGTAAAAGTGATGGGTCGAATTTTAATTTATTTTTTGTTAAAGCATCTTTGTAACCATTCACACGGTCTTCGATAGTACTAATAAAAGAAGGTGTGATAGAGAAGCAGGCATTTTTTTTACAGCCTTTAGCTGCTAAATGATTTATTATTTCGAGTGCGCCGCCGTAATTATCAATAACCACATAATTAGTATTAAATAACGGTAACACACGGTCAATAAATACTGTTGGAATAGAAGAATATCTTGGCTGATCGTAAAAAGAAGAATCTTTAAATGTAGAAGCAATAATTAAACCGTCAACCCCTTGTTGGTTGATCATCATTTCTACAAGACGTTTTTCTTTTTCTTCATTTTCATCGGTACTACATACCATTAAATTATAGTTCTTCTCAAAAAGAACACCTTCAATGTTCTTTGCTATTTTAGAATAGAATGGATTTGCAATATCTGCTACGATCAATCCAATAAAATTACTTTTCCCTGTTCGCAATGCTTTTGCAAATTTGTTTGGGGTATAATCTAATTTCGCAACGGCATCTAAAACTTCTGCCTGCGTTTTTTTACTTATACCATATTGATTTCCTTTTCCATTTAACACCATCGAAATAAGTGTCTTCGAAAACCCAAGCTGCTTGGATAAATCTTCTAACTGCAATCTCTTCATAATAAAAAGGCTTTAAATTTAAAAAGGTAAAAAACACATAATTAATACCTTTGTTATACAAATCTAAATAAATTTTAGGATAATTAAAAGGATTTAGACGGGGGTTTGCTGGAAATAGACCATTTAGGCTAAATTAAAGTTAAGAAGTAATAATTAACATATCAACATTTAATTTGAATACTTATAAAATAAATATAGGTTTGTAACCTAAAATTAAAAAAACGGGGGAAAAACAGCGTAAAATGAAGGTTTCTAAGTTAGCAGAGAATATTATTGGGTCCGAAATTATAAAATTGGCCGGTGAGGTAAATGAGAAGATAAAACAAGGTGAAAAGATCTATAATTTAACAATTGGCGACTTTAACCCTCATGAATTTCCTATTCCGGTTGAATTAAAAGAGGCCATCATAGAGGCCTATAACGCCAACCAAACCAACTACCCTGCTGCAGATGGTATGCTTGAACTACGCGTTGCCGTTAGTAATCTATTAAAGCAGCGCGGTAATTTAGATTACAGAGCTGATGAGATCTTGATTGCGGGTGGCGCAAGGCCCATTATTTACAGCATTTTCAGGGCTTTGGTAGATGCTGATGATACAGTGATATTTGCAGTTCCATCCTGGAATAACAATCACTACACGTATTTAAATGGTGCAAAGCCAGTTATTATTGAGGCTACACCTGGGCAAAATTTTATGCCCTTGGCAAAAGATATTAAACCGCATATTTCCAAAGCAACATTATTAGCGCTTTGTTCGCCGCAAAACCCAACAGGAACGGTATTTACAAAAGAAGGTCTGGAAGAGATCTGCGATATGATCATAGAAGAAAATAAAAGACGTGATCCATCACAGAAACCTGTATACCTTATGTATGACCAGATTTACTGGGCTTTGACCTTTGGTGATATTAAACATTACGACCCTGTTACTTTAAGACCGGAAATGAAAAACTATACTGTTTTTGTAGATGGTATCTCTAAATCACTTGCTGCAACTGGCGTACGTGTTGGTTGGAGCATGGGACCAAAATTCATTATCGATAAAATGAAAGCTATTTTAACGCATGTAGGCGCCTGGGCACCAAAAGCGGAACAACTGGCGAGCGCAAAATATTTATCCGACCTAAAAACTTACGATGCGTTTATAGTTGAACAAAAAGAAAGAATAGATAAACGTTTACAAGGTTTTTACAAAGGTTTCCAGGAATTAAAAACTGCGGGTTATAAAGTGAATGCTATTACGCCACAAGCTGCAATTTATTTAACTGTACAGTTTAGTTTGCACGGACAAAAAACTGCAGATGGAAAAACATTAGCAACAACATCCGACATTACAAAATATTTATTGGATGAAGCTAAATTAGCGATTGTTCCATTCTCGGCATTTGGCGCATCGGCAGATTCGAGTTGGTATCGTTTATCTGTTGGTACTTGTAAAATAGAAGATGTGAGCGGTGTGATCAGCAATTTAAAATCAGCGTTGAGTAAACTGTCCTGATTTTCTTATTGATCTAATTGCAATATTATAGTTACCTTTATTATCTTATTTTAATACATGAAGATCTCATTCAACTGGCTTAAAACCCTTGTAAATATTGATATTTCTGCGCAAGAAACGGCAGACCTTTTAACGGCATCAGGCCTTGAAGTAGAAGCTGTTGAAAGTTTTGAAAGCTTAAAAGGCGGTTTAAAAGGTTTAATAGTCGGCCATGTTTTAGAATGTATTAAACATCCTGACGCCGATAAATTAAAATTAACCAAAGTAGATATTGGCGCTGCAGAACCCTTATCAATTGTTTGTGGTGCACCAAATGTTGCAGCCGGACAAAAAGTAATTGTTGCAACCATTGGTACAAAATTATATCCAACAGAAGGCGAACCATTCGAAATTAAAAAATCAAAGATCCGTGGCGAACTAAGCGAAGGTATGATTTGCGCCGAAGATGAATTTGGTTTAGGAAAAAGTCACGATGGTATTTTAATTTTACCTGCTGATACAAAAACCGGTTTACCTGCTGCCGATTATTTTAAAATTGAAAGTGATACTGTTTTTGAGATTGGTTTAACGCCTAACCGTAGCGATGCGGCTTCGCACCTTGGTGTAGCGCGTGATGTTGTTGCCATTGTAAACTCTGTAAAAGATACTGCCAATTATCAATTATATTTAAGCGGCTTAAATCAGTTACCCGAAGCAAACAACTCTGCTAAAGTAGAAGTTGTTGTTGAAAATAAAGAAGCTTGTCCGCGTTATTCAGGTTTAATAATTAGCGGCATAAAAGTTAGCGATAGTCCAGATTGGTTAAAGAACCGTTTAAAAGCAATTGGCCTGCGCCCAATAAATAATATTGTTGACATTACTAATTTTGTTTTACATGAATTAGGTCAACCCTTACATGCATTTGATCTTGAAAAAATAAAAGGAAACAAAGTTGTTGTAAGAACAGCAAAAGAAGGCGAGAAATTTAAAACATTAGATGGCGTTGAACGCACTTTGCGAGCGAATGATCTAATGATATGTAACGAAAGCGAACCAATGTGTATTGCCGGAATTTTTGGCGGCTTAGAAAGTGGTGTAACAGAAAAAACAACTTCTATATTTTTAGAGAGCGCTTATTTTGACGCAGGTTATATTCGCAAAACTGCTAAACAACATGCCTTAAAAACAGATGCTTCTTTTAGATTTGAACGCGGAACAGATCCGGATATGACGGTAACTGCATTAACGCGCGCTGCCAATTTAATTTCTGAAATTGCGGGCGGCTCATTAAGCATGAACGTATTGGATATTTATCCTGAAGCGTTAGAACCTTATCGTGTTGCTTTTTCTTATACAAATTGTAATGCATTAATTGGAAAAGAAATTGATAGAGCAACCATCAAAAATATTATTACCAATTTAGGAATTGCTGTTGATTCTGAAGGATCGGATGGATTACTTTTGTTAGTACCCAGATTTAAGACCGATGTAACGCGCGAAGCGGATGTGATAGAAGAAGTATTACGTATTTACGGATACAACAATGTAGAAGTTAGTAAAGCTATTTCTTATACTGCTTTTAATGAGGCAAAAAATAATGATGTGATCGTAGAAAACAAAACCGCATCTTTATTAGAAGGTTTTGGTTTTAGCGAGATCATGAGTTTGTCTTTAACCAAGGAAACTTATTACCCTGCGGAAAATAACAATGTAAAAATTGTGAACCCGTTAAGTAACGATCTTAATGTGTTGCGCGGCGATATGTTATTTAGCGGGTTGGAAGCAATTGCCTATAACATTAACCGTAAAAACGCAGATCTTAAATTTTTTGAATACGGAAGAACTTATTCTATTGCAGATAAAGAAGCTCCAAAATACGCGGAACAAAAACAGTTGACCCTATTTGTAACCGGAAATGCTTTCTCTGAAAATCCATTTCACTTGAATCAAAAAGCAGATCTTTCTTTCTTAAAAGCTGCAGTAAATAATTTATTACAAAAATGTGGTATTGCTAATTATAAATGTGTTGAAAGTACTTACCCAAATTTTGATTACGGTTTAAGTTATATTGTAAATACAAAGCCATTGGTTGAATTAGGTGCCGTTTCAAAAGCGCAATTAAAAGCATTTGATATTGGCCAACCTGTTTATTACGCCGTGTTTAACTGGGATGCTTTGGTAAAAACATTCTCAAAACAAAAAGTGGAGTTTGAAGAGATCAGTAAATTCCCATCTGTACGACGTGACCTTGCATTATTAATTGATAAAGCTGTTAAATACCAGCAAATAGAAGAACTTGCTTTTAATACAGAAAAGAAATTATTGAAAGAAGTAAACCTCTTTGATATTTACGAAGGTGAAAAATTAGGTAATAAAAGATCTTACGCTGTAAGCTTCACTTTATTAAATAACGAAGCTACTTTAACCGATAAACAAATTGAAGCTGTAATGGAAAAATTAATTTCTAATTACAAAGAGAAGTTGGGTGCTGAGTTACGTTAAAAATTAGCCACAGATTACGTAGATTACACAGAGTAAGAATAAACTAAAAAATAAAATCTGCGTTAATTTGTGCAATCTGCGGCAGAAAAACATCTACAGTGAAAGACACTTTTAAAGATCTTAATATAATTGAACTGGCATCAGTACTTGCAGGCCCAAGTGTTGGTCATTTTTTTTCAGAGTTAGGCGCTAAAGTTATTAAAATTGAAAATCCAAAAACAAAAGGCGATGTTACCCGCAGTTGGAAATTAAAAACAGAAGATCCTAAAGAAGATACCAGTGCTTATTTCTGGAGTGTTAATTCAAATAAAGAATTTTTATTTTTAGACATTACAATTCCATCTCAATTACAAAAGTTATACGACCTGGTAAAAGAAGCCGATATTATTATTGGTAATTTTAAAAGTGGCGATGATCTAAAATTAAAAATAGATTACCCTACCCTTTCAAAAATAAATCCACAATTAATTTACGCTTCTATTAATGGTTTTGGTCATGATAATCCACGCACGGCTTATGACCTAATCTTACAGGCCGAAAGTGGTTTTATGTTCATGAACGGCGAGCCAAACAGCAAGCCCGTTAAAATGCCGGTTGCATTAATAGATATTTTAGCAGGACATCAGTTAAAAGAAGCTATCTTAATTGCGTTATTGAATCGTTATAAAACTAAAAAAGGTTGTCACGTTTCTGTTTCGTTATTTGATAGCGCCATTGCATCGTTAGCCAACCAGGCTACCAATTGGTTAATTGCAAAACAATTACCAAAGGCTATGGGAAGTTTACACCCAAACATTGCACCTTACGGCGAATTGTTCGACACAAAAGATAATCAGTTGGTAACATTTGCTATTGGCAGTAATGCGCAGTTTAAAAATTTGTGTGAACTGATGCAATTTCCATCATTGGCAACAGATATAAAATATGCTACCAATCAATTAAGGGTGCAAAACAGGATACAATTATATCACATCATTTATAATTACATAAAGCAGTATAATTTTAAAGACCTTTATAAATTATGTTTGGAACGCGAAATTCCAATTGGGAAGATAAGAGATCTAAAAGAAGTATTTGAGTTGCCTGAAGCAAAGGCAATGGTCAATAAATTTACATACAAAAAGAACGAATTAAAAAATGTATCAGGCATTGCTTTTAAATTTTTAAGCTAATGAACGTAAAACAAGCAAGCAATAAAAAAGAAATTGAGGCCATTATTGACCTTCGCTATAAAATATTACGACAACCATGGGATCAACCGAGGGATACCGGAACCGATAACATTGAAGAGAGTAGTATCAACGCTTTTATTTTAGATAATGATACGGTGGTTGCTTGTGGCAGGTTACAGGAGAATGAAAATAAAATTGGTCAGATCCGTTTTATGGCAGTTGATGATTCGCAGCAAGGAAAAGGTTTAGGAAAAAAAATTGTCGAGTTCCTGGAATTAAAAGGAAAAGAACTCGGTCTGAAAACAATTGAATTACAGGCAAGAGAAAATGCAGTTGAATTTTATAAAAGTAATGGCTACAGCATTAAAGAAAAATCTTTTTTATTGTGGGGATTGATCCAGCATTACTTAATGACGAAAGATCTGTAAGTCTTATTCCCAAAAATTCCATTTTTGAGGCCAGAAATCTATTGTTCTAAGTTCAAAATCCTTTATAACAAATTTTTCGCGGGCCTGATTCCAAATAAAGAGCTCACAAATTGCTTTGTCTTTCCGGTATTTATATTCTGTGCCACAAAAATTATCGACGTAAATAATGACAGTTGAGTCCGGCTTCATTACAAATTCACCGGCAGATTTTGCATTAAAGATAGCATCCTCTCCTCTTTTAGTGCCAGTTACAGAAATGCAGGCCAAAACATCATTGATCTTTTTATCAGCCTTTAAAATTGTTTTTAAACTTATAACCTGTCCTTCTTTTGAAGTAATTTTATTTAATGCTACTTCAGCGCCAAATGGATATTCCATTGTAGAATCAACAGAAAATACAAAAGATCCGTTTTCTGTATTTGGCTTTTGTTTAAACGTAAGGTCTTTTTTATCAAAATAATTAGCAAAATAAATTACATGCTCTCCTTCAACAACCTTATTTTTATCTTCAGGTCTTTTAGAATAGAGTTTATAATTAATAGCCTGCGTTTGCACATTTTCTATCAAATACGGATAATAATCTGATGCTATAGATTGAAACAAAGGGTAAGCCGATGTTAACACCAAATAATCGCTTTTAAGTGAAGCTACAAATTCAGAAAAACGTTTAACAGAAAAGGTGACTGAATCTTGCGAACCTTTATATTCAAAATTACCATTGTATTTTTTAAAATAGATCCCTTCCATAACTTTATCCGAATCAAAAAATATAGGATATACATTGGCATTTCCAAAAGATTTTTTGTGTTCAAAAGTTCTTTCGTATTGGTATTCAAAAACTGTTTTTACACATTGGTGATAATAATCTTTTTTATAATAGGTCTTAAAGATCAATACACAGGCAATAACTACCATCGCTAAATTAAAATATAGCTTATTATTAAAATCTAACATGGAGCTTACCAGTATAACTATTCCCACACCTGAGAACAACATCACCGAATTCTGAAAGATGGGCGCATTAAAAATAGAATAGACATACACCACTAAAAAATTTACTAAAAAAACGATCAATAGATACATTTGCTTTTTATTGAACGCAATTTTTTTGTTCAACACAAAACAAGCCATGATCAAAATTAAGAAGACGAGATAAGTTCTTCCTGTGCCTAAAAGGATCTTAAAAAAACCTATTACAGAACTAAGTTCAGGTTTTGGCAACCAGCCTCCCTGCTCATACCCAATGCCACCAATACTTAATTGATAAAGTGTTACCGGCAAATGCGGCAGGTAAGCTAATACGGTTAAACCTAAAGTAATAGCATAAATTTTAAAATTAGTTCTATTTAAAAAGAAGACACCCGAAGCACAAACAGTAAATGCAAAAAGCGCATTCACATGTTGATTAAGTCCTGAAAGCAATGCAAACAACCCAAGAAAAAAATAATTTTTCTTTTTAGTATTGTTAAAAAAAAAGATCTCGAAAAAATAATACAATAATGCCATGCTAAAAAACACACCGGGAATATACATCCTGGCAATTGGAGCGTAAAAAACAAACACCAACGAAAAACTAAAAATTACAGCCGAAATATTACCAACCTGTTTTGAGAAACTACGAATACAAAAAAAGTAAGCATAGATGATAGCTCCAAAACTGCATAACAAAAAAGGTAATTTAATTATCCAGTTAGCGTAACCAAAAAATTGAGAGAGATAATAAATCAGTACCTGGATCAAAGCGGGGTGAGCATCTATCTTAACGCCTTTTTCAATAAGTTCGGAAAATGAATTAAAATGTGTCCTGTCGATACCACTTAATTCATCTAAAGTAAACTGGTAATCAAATAAAGGTATTGCTCTAAGAACTATACAGGCAAATAAAATAAAAGTAAAAACGCTGTGTTCTTTTATAAATTTAATTACCATATGCCTGAAAAAATAAAAGCTGAGTGTTATTATCCTCAGCTTTCAAATTTAATAAAATTTACTCTCTATATTTTCATCATCCAGTTCAACGTGTCTTCTGCTTTTCCTTTACGGATCAACCTCAACGTTTCATCTACTTTAGTTGAGAATTTTCTTTCTTCAACCGGAGGCAAGACAAAATCTTTTCCTTCAAAGCCAATACCAACTATTTGTGCAATAGTTGCTGCGGTGCCACAACCAAAAGCTTCTTTTAAGTCGCCTCTTTCGTATGCTTCGGCAACCTCTTTTAAACTCACTTTTCTTTCTTCCACTTTCATGCCCCAGTGTTTTGCCAGTGCAATTACACTATCACGGGTAATACCTGCCAAAATTGTATCGCTTAAAGCAGGTGTTAATAATGTATCACCAATAACAAACATTAAGTTCATTGTTCCACTTTCCTCTACAAAATGATGCGTGGCGCTATCTGTCCAGATCACTTGCTGATAACCTTTTTGTTGTGCTAATTTTGTTGGATATAAACTGCGTCCATAATTACCAGCAGCCTTTACAAAACCAACCCCACCATGTACAGCCCTGAAATAATCTGTTTCAACCACCACTTTGATAGGCTCACTATAATATTTACCAGCAGGACAAGTAATAATAATAAATTTATACGTCTCGCTCGGCTTTACGCCTATTGCTTCGTCGGTTGCAATTAAAAACGGACGGATATATAAACTGCCCGATTCGCTCGTTGGCACCCAGCTAGAATCCAGACGTAACAATTCCAACAGACCATTCATAAATATTTCTTCCGGAACTTCCGGCATACACATACGAACAGCACTTTTATTTAAGCGTTTAAAATTTTCAAGAGGGCGAAATAAAGAAACTTCGCCTTTATCATTTTTGTAGGCTTTCATACCTTCAAAAATAGCTTGTCCATAATGCAAAGCGCTCATCGCATAACTTAATGGTACATCGCCATATGGACAAATGGTTGCGTTCTGCCATTTACCGTCGGCGTATTCTGCAACAAACATGTGGTCGCTAAAACATTTGCCAAAGGGTACATTGTTTACATCGTAATCTGTAACCCTACTTTTCGCAATTTTATCAATGCGAATATTCGCTGTGCTTATCATAAAATATAATGTTGTTTAACAAATAACTATAAAATTTTTGAATTTGCAAATAATTTCATCAATAAATAAGGGGGTTTTGGTCGATATTTTGAGTAGGAATAGGCTTTATTTAGGTATAAACACTTAAAACACTGTTATTTTTCGAATTTATTAAGTGAGAGTTTCTCTCCATCAAATACTGCATAGGTTCTATATTTGATCCATTCGCCTAAATTAATATACTTCGCTTTTCCATCTACATCCAACTCAAGCGGTAAATGCCGATGGCCAAAAATAAAAAAATCAATCTTATGCTCTTTTAAATACTCTCTGCTAAAAAGAAATAGCCATTCTTTCTCATTCCCTAAAAATTTTTCGTCAGAATCGCCGGTAGTAATTCTACTTCTTCTGCTTGTAAAACGGGCGAACCAAAAAGAAAAATTTGGGTGCAGGCGTGAATATAACCAATGACATAATTTACTTGTAAAAACGATCTTTAATAACTTGTATCCTTTATCGCCCGGCCCCATTCCATCGCCATGGCCAATAAAAAAAGTTTTGTTGTTATACACTTTTGTAATGGGTTGATGATGGATAACAACATTTAATTCTTTGATAAAATAATCCTGCATCCAAAGATCATGATTACCGGTAAAAAAAATAACTTTTATACCCGAATCGGTAAGCTCAGCGATCTTTCCCAATAAACGTGTAAAACCTTTAGGGACAGTATATTTATGCTCAAACCAAAAATCAAAAAGATCCCCTACAAAATAAATTTCTTCAGCATCAACTTTAATAAGATCTAACCAACGGCAAATAGCTTTCTCCCGCTCCTGACTACTTTCTAAAGTTGGAACACCTAAATGAAAATCGGATGCGAAATATATTTTTTTATTACTCACTTAAAAAAAATTGTCTTTTATTATATTTTTAGGGACTAATTTATGAATATTAATTGTAAATCGAACGGTATTAATGCCTCTTACATTATTCAATTCTAAAGTTTTTTTAATATCGCCGCTATAAAGAAATGGAATGTAAACATCCACTACATCTTTTATTATTGGTGTGTTTATACCTAAGTCCCACAAAAAAGGTTCGCTATTTAATGCCCTGCCATCACACACGGCAATATCAGCAAACACTTTAAAAGGGAAAATAAAAATGCTTGGAGATTTTAAATTAACGGCCACAAGCCACTCGGGAGATTGTCCTAAAGGCGTCCATACTTTTAGTGCGCCATCCACGTCGGCAAACTGGCTAAAACCAAAACCGCTGTATTCGTTACGGGCTATAAAATTTGTTTCAAATAAATAATCCTGGTATCCATTGTAACCACTTGCTCTAAATGCATAATAACTGCGCTCAGAATAAGAACCGGCTAAGAAAGTACCTGCAAATAATCTAACATCAACAAATTGTTTTTTTGAAAACGTTATTTGATAATTCAGCGTTGCTGAGATTTTTGCCATGCTGGCTGTGTGCTGTAAATTCACATTTAAAGTAAAAGGGTTTATTATCCGTTTGTTATTTAGATTATAATTTAATTGGTTTACAAAAGAGAATGTGTTTTTTTTAGTAGGCACAAAAGCTATGACCTGCGGATTGAATGAAGTATTTAAACTATCTATAAATAAATTGTTGTTGGTATAAGTAATGTATTGGTGAATTGGGCTTGTAGCATTTTTCTTTTTGATCTGGAATTGTAAATACGGAGCAATTTTGTAAAAATTAAAAACAAGATTTTGATAGTTTGTACCATTAGTCTGATTATTAATTTCGGCATTATAAAAGTCGTAAGAAAAAGATTTTGCCTTTGCTCCAAATGTAATTTGCTGGAAAACTTTTTTAGGATAAAAATTAACGTTAAACTCCGCAAAACCAACAGGGCTCTTTGTTTTAAACGCAAACATTGGTGATAGTGCAAATTCAAATCTTCTTTGGTACAGTCCAAAATTATGAATGGCTGCTCCGGCCATAAAACCATTATAATGGTTGCCCCCAATTAATGGTAGATAATTGATCTGGATCTTTTGGGGGTCTTCGTACTTGGTTAAAAAATTAAATTGCAATGGCTTCATTTTTTTGAACAAACCTTTTGCACGTATATAATTGTTTCTGCGGTTTATATCCGGCATCTTGTCTAACCCATCTATCTTAAAATAATCCACATCAATGGGTGGGAACTCTATTATTTGTTCTTTAGCAAAACCATTATACCAAATTAAACCTACAGATTTTTTGTCCTTAAACCCATATATATTCAGCGGTGTAACAATACCTGTTTTGTTCTTTATTTTTATCTGGAAACTTCCATCTTTATTCTTTTTGAGACTTTTTATTTTATAATCGATCTTATCGGTTGACGAAATTAAATGTGATGTGAACCAGGTAAGATCTAAGCCGCTAAAAAAGTTCAAGGTTTTTGAAAGATCTTTTGGAGAAGGGTGTTTGAATTTAAATTGCTCATAATAAAACTGCATAGCTTTATCTAAATTATCTTCGCCCATATAATCCATTAGGTAGTCAAAAACAACAGGTGTTTTGCTGTATACAATACTTCCATAATTAAATTCGGTAAAATCTGGCGAAGGAATTTCGATTGGTTGATCTGTTCTTGATTTAGCGGAGATAAAATAAGCCATTTCCTTTTCGCGCCAGTAGGCTACTTTATTTACCCCAAATAAATTCAAATTCTCATCAATACCAATAAGATCTGATATTTTTTTATCGGGATATTTTGCACGCATATAACGCATCTCGTAAAATGAATTCAATCCTTCATCCATACCGGGATGATCGCGCTCGTTACTTGCTAAAATACCATAGAACCAGTTATGACCAACCTCATGCGCAATGGTCACATCAAGATCGAACTCATTGCTCATATCGCCAATAACTGTAATATTTGGATACTCCATACCACCACCAGCCATAATAGTGCCATCAATTGCAGTAACATGATTATAAGGATAGTCGCCATTAAGATATGAATAAAAAATAGTTGACTCATTCACATACGTTATCGCATTCTTCCAGAGGTTAAAGTTTTTATTTGTAAAAAATATCCACGTATCAATAGTTCTTTTAGTTGCCGGAAGTTCTATCTGATCATGCAGCACATTAAAACGTTTATCGGCAAACCAGGCAAAATCATGCACCCTAAATTGTTTAAAACGTATGGTTTTTGTTTCTTTTGAAGATGCAGGAAACTCCATGTCTTCTGCACGGAAATCGCTTTTGTCCATACGATCCAGTGTTTCTTTTACTTTTTCATTTAAAAAATACTCTTCCTCATCAGCTTCGATGCGATCGCCGGTAGCAGATAACAAATAATTTTTCGGCAACGTTATTTTCACATCAAAACTTCCAAACTCGCTAAAAAATTCTCCCTGATCAAGGTAAGGCATTTGATGCCAGCCATCATTATCAAATACCGCCGGTTTTGGATACCATTGTGTTATAAAATATGCCTGTCCAGTATGCCCCAATCTTGAGAATTTAGCATCCGGGATCTTTACGTAAAAAGGCGTTGTAATTTTTATTGTGTCTAATGATCTTAAAGGTTCGTTTAAAATAAGTTTACAGATATCGATATTCTCTTTGTCAAATTCTAATTGAACGGTTTTACCATTTACCTTAAAATCCAGGCTGTCAATAAACCCTCTTTCTTCAGGTTTAGAAAAATAAAAATCTGTTTTTTTGTGTTGAAGCAATTGGGTAGCAAGCGCAGTAGAATGATCTTTGTAAGCATTTGGCCATAGATGAAAATAAATATAATTTAATGACTGATTAGAATTGTTGATGTATTGGATCTCTTCTGTGGCGCGCATCGTATGCGAAACATCGTTTAGAGTTACATCAATTTTATAATTTACTTCCTGCTGAAAATAAGTTTGTTGCGAAAACAAATTATTGCTAATAACAAAAATCGCCACAAGCCATTTGCAGCGATCAAAGTTTATTATGTGTATGAATTTGTTCAACAATTATTTTCCTGCTATTGCTTTTTCAATAGCCTTTTCTAACTCAGCACCTCTCAAATTTTTTGCGATTATTTTTCCTTCTTTATCTAGTAATACTGTGTATGGAATTCCTTCAACTGCGTATAATTTAGCGGCGTAACTATCCCAGTATTTCAGGTCACTAACTTGTGGCCAGGTAATTCCATCTTTTGCAATGGCTTCAACCCAACGCGTCTTATCCTGATCGAGCGAAACACCATAGATCTCAAAACCCTTATCTTTAAATTTAGCATAAGCTTTTACAACATTCGGCATTTCTTTTCTGCATGGCCCACACCAGCTAGCCCAAAAATCCACCAACACAATTTTTCCTTTAAAAGATGAGAGTGCCAATTCTTTATCATCCGGTGTTGGTAAAACAATTTCAGGGGCAACTTGCCCAATAGTTGTTGCCAGCATTTTATTTACAACTTCATGAAAGATCTTTACACCTTTATCTGAAGGAAATTTTTTGTTCAGACCATCATCTAATTTTTTATATACCTCAGAATATTTATCCGGCTCCATTCCCTGTATTGCTATCATCGAAGCGTATTTATCGGCGTTTTTCAAGATCTTTTCTCCCATAGATGCGTTGTAAGCATCCATAATACTATTAAACGGTTGTTCAAAAATATTACTTAACGAATCCATTTTAAGAGAATCCATTTTAATAGTTTGCACAATTGCCTGAAAAGCCTGGTTCAAAGAATCCATTTGAATATTTTTTTTCTTGGTAATATCGTTATACTCTACAAACAAAGCGGTTTCAGGTGAGCCCTCTACTTTATAAGTATTTCCAAGATCTTTTATGTTAGCTGTAACTTTAACTTTATCATTGCTATCTAAAACCAACATCGCAAAATTTTGCTGATTTAATTTTATACGATAAAAGCCAATATTAGGTGTGTAGTTTACGAATTCAAAATTGCCTTTCTCATCAATAACAGTACTATCAACAGTAACAGGTTGAGGATTGATCAGCTTTTCCAAATAAATAGTTTCGCCATTTGAATTGCTTAAAGTTCCCTTCAATTCAAAATTACCGTTCCTTTTGGTTTCGCCGCAACCCGATAAAATTGCTATTACAGCAATGGCGCTAATTGTTTTAAACATATTTTTATTTTTCAAGTGTTTCTTTTACTAATTGATTTAATAATTTTGGATCGGCTTTACCTTTACTTAATTTCATTACTTCGCCAACAAACATACCAAGTAAACCAACTTTTCCATTTTTGTATTCAGTTATCTTTTCAGGGAATTTTGAAAGTGCCGAATCAATAAGATCTTGCAGTTCGTTACTATTACTATTTTGCAGAAGATCGAGGTCTTTGGCAATTTGTTCAGGCGTTTTATTCTGATCCTTCATTAATTCGGGAAAGATACTTTGCGACGCAGCTGCGTTACTTACTTTTCCTTCATCAATAAGTTGAATTATTTCTGCAATTTTTTTTGGGTCTAATGTAAATTCAGATATGGTTAAAGCTCTTTCGTTTAGAAATGCTTTAACAGGACCCATTACCCAGTTGGCTGCACTTTTATAATTAGATGTAAATGTTACCAGTTTATTATAATACGCAGCAACTTCTTTAAGGTCTATTAATTGTAAAGCATCGTATTCAGTAAGAGCGTATTTTTTTGTATATAAATTAAAAAGCTCATCAGGCAGTGTTGGCATGTTGGCTTTTATCTCGTTAATATATTCCTGAGTTACAAAAACCGGTTGCAGATCTGGTTCAGGAAAATAACGGTAATCGTTTGCGTTCTCTTTACTTCTTAAAGAAAAAGTCGATCCTTTAACGGCATCAAAACTTCTTGTTTCTCCTGCAATTAATTCTCCTGCTTCAATAAGATCTATTTGTCTTTTTATTTCAAAGTCAATGGCGCGTTGAACATTTCTAAACGAATTCATGTTCTTTACCTCAACTTTTTTTCCAAATTCTTTAGCGCCTTTTAGCATTACAGAAATATTCGCGTCGCAACGCAAAGATCCTTCTTCCATATTACCATCACAGATATCTAAATAACGCACTAACTTTCTAACTTCCGTTAAATAAGCGTATGCTTCTTCCCCACTTCTAAAATCTGGTTCGGTAACTATTTCTAATAAAGGTGTGCCAGCCCTGTTAAGATCTATCAACGTTTCAAAAGGATCGATATCATGTAAACTTTTTCCTGCATCTTCTTCCATATGAATACGGGTGAGATTGATCTTTTTTGTAGCGCCATCTTTTAATTTTGCTACAATATACCCACCATTGCAAATAGGAGTTTTATCCTGTGTTATCTGATAGCCTTTAGGAAGATCGGCATAGAAATAATTTTTACGTGCAAATTGATTTTCTTCACGAATGTTTGCATTTACTGCAATGCCTAATTTTACAGCAAATTCAATTGCTTTTGAATTTACCACGGGTAAAGTACCCGGGTGACCCAAAGTTACAACACTAACATTTGTATTAGGCAGTGCTCCATACTCAGCAACATCACTACTATACATTTTTGTTTTTGTAAGCAATTGAATGTGGCACTCTAAACCAATAACGGTTTCGTATTTATCGTAAACGCTCATAATTTTGCGCTTTAAAGATACTATTTTTACTTGTAACCAATTACCAATAAAACAAAAAAGGCGTTCCGGTTACCGGAACGCCTTTTTAAAAATTGAGGTAGTTTATTCTTTTATTAATTTACCTTCTTTAATAGCAATTTTGCTTGTTAAAGAAGTAATTTTATAAGTATACATACCATTAGCTAATTCTTTAATGCTTACAGCACTTTCAGACTTGTTTAAAGTAGTTTTGTAAACTACTCTTCCTGCAAGATCGTGAACCTCGAACGCATAACTTCCGTTACTATTCTCAATTACAACATTAATGTTTCCGCTATTTGGATTTGGATAAATGAATGTGTTATTATCTATCACAGTACTCTTAGCGATACCTGTACATACAACCACAAACACAGTTACGTTAGTGTTGGTAACACAACCACCTACACTGTGTGTAGATGCAACGTTATAAACCGTTGATATGGCCGGTGTAACAGTAATAGCTGAGGTATTTTGTCCACCAGGTGACCATGTATAATTACCAGCACTTGAATTAGCTGTTAATGTAGTGCTCATACCCGGACAAAGTGTTAATGAAGGGG
>JAUXSA010000117.1 GCA_030681615.1 Bacteroidota bacterium | reverse complement strand
GCAGATGGTACTTGGCCTAAAGCCTGGGAGAGTATGGCGATGCCAATTTTACAATAAAGCCCCTTACGTAAGTTTGGGGCTTTTTGTTTTTATAAATGTTTATGGATGGCTCACCAGACAAGCTCGGGATTAGATAGCTCTAAGTCCGCGTTAGGCAATGCCTAAGAGCTAACCTAAAATGCCATCCCGATAGCTATCGGGTTTAAAAGAAGCCTCACTATTAATTTAGTGGGGATTTTTTTTGAATAATGGTTAGGGAAAATAAAAACCCCGGTACGTAATACCAGGGTTTTTATATTTAAAGCAAATTTCAATCACTAAAAGGAAAACTTTAAGAAACTCATTTGTGATTATCTCTGCCTAAACTGTATGTATTATTTTCTTCATCCTCGCTGCCAATTTCCTCCTGCTCGTCATCTAACTCTGATCCTGGCACATCAAGGTCTCCACCGCTTACATCATCCTTAAAATCCTTCTCATTTAATTTTGCATTTGAGTCTTCATTCTTTGACTTTGTTATTGTTGGATTCTCAGAATCTATTTCCGTCTCTTCTTTTAATCGACTGTAAATGTCATCTGTGGTGGGATACAAAGGGTAACCCGGAAAATCGTGATTAGCATCATCTTTGTTCGTTTCTGTATTTTTTAAATCCTCGGCCATAATAAACAGGTGTTGATGTTATGGATCCTATGAGAGTTTGATGCCAATTACCCAAACAAAAAAGCCTTCCATTTTCAGGAAGGCTTTAATTTATATTTTTAAATTCTATTAGTTGTTTATTTTAATTAATTCTACTTCAAAAAGAAGATCGCTTTTTGGCGGAATAGCACCCGGATAACCTTGTTCGCCATATGCTAACTTATATGGAATAAAGAACTTGTATTTAGAACCTTCTTTCATTAACTGAACGCCTTCTGTCCACCCCGGAATTACCTGGTTTAAACCAAAATCAATTGGCTGACCACGTTGCACACTACTGTCAAATACTTTACCATCGGTAAATGTACCGGTATAATGTACTTTTACATTACTTGTAGCTACAGGGGTTGCACCGGTTCCTTCTTTTAATACAATATATTTTAAACCGCTTGCGGTAGTTTTACCGGCAGCAAATTCTTTAAGAACAACTTCGTTAGCTTTTTGTCTTGCTTCCTCTGCAGCTTTTTCTTTAGCAGCAATTTTTGCACCCAAACCTGCTTGTTCTTTTGTAAAAGTAGCAGCGCCATCAAATGCTTCAGCTTCTTTTCCTTTACGTAAAATAACCAGTTTTTTTAATGTATCATCACCGGCAATTTTATTTACTACATCTTGTCCTTGAACAACATGACCAAACACAGTGTGTTTTCCGTCTAACCAAGGGGTTTCAACGTGTGTAATGAAAAACTGCGAACCGTTAGTGCCCGGACCAGCGTTAGCCATACTTAAAATACCGGGACCAGTATGCTTTAATGTTTCATCTATCTCATCAGGAAATTTGTAACCCGGATCGCCGGTACCAGTGCCTAATGGGCAACCACCCTGAATCATAAAATTAGGAATAACACGGTGAAATTTTAACCCGTCGTAATAAGGGGTACCTTCTGCTTTTGCAGTATTTTTAATTTTACCTTCAGCTAAACCAACAAGATTACCAACCGTCATTGGTGTTTTTTTAAACTCTAATACAGTATAAATATCTCCTTTATTAGTTTCAAATTTGGCGTAAAGGCCATCTGGTTGTTTGCTTAAAAATTCTTTATCCATTTTACTTAATTTTTTCGGTTTTTCTTTTTTTTGTGCAATAGCCCCAAAATTAAGAGCGCTAATTGCTGTTATTATTAAAAGTAACTTTTTCATCGTGTATGTTTTTTAATACTTGTTACAATAAGTTTGCCAAATTATTGAGGAGGCATCTGTCCTTGCGGTTGAGCAGGAGCAGGGCCAAAACCAACTAATTCAACTTCAAATGTTAAAGGTGCAAATGGAGGAATTGGTCCGCCACCATTTGGACCGTAAGCTATATTAGAAGGTAAAATGATCTTTGCTTTACCGCCTTTAGCCATCATACCAATTGCTTCGTCCCAACCTTTAATAACCTGACCCTGACCTAAAATAAATTTAAAAGGACCGTAAGGTCTTTGAGGATTGAATACATTCTCTGCTTTTGCTACCGATTCAATAGAAGTATCAAATAATTTACCATCCAATAAACGACCGGTGTAATTTACTTCAACCTCATCACCAACTTTTGGTTTGGCACCAGATCCTTTTTTAGTTTCAATAAAATATAAACCGCTTTCGGTTGGTTTTACATTAACTTTATTATCAGATAAATATTTATCTAAAGATTCTTTTTCTTTTCCTTCGGCTTCCTTCATCATTTTTTCCTGCTCAGCCTGTTGTTGTTTTTGATTTGCTTCCAATTCTTTTTTTAGAATAACATCTTTAATTTTTATAACGGCCTTTAATTTTTCGCCTGGTTTAAATTGCTTAGGCAATTCGTTCATGCGCATTGTTTTTAAGAAGAAAGAATCGGCAGAAAGAATAAACGCAGCGCTATCGCCTTTGCTCATCATTGCCATACCGTCTTCTAAACTTCCAACAAAAGAAGTTTTTGGCATTAAAAATTTCGTATAACCGCTACCATCCTGGCTAACAGATTTAGAATCTACAATTAAAGAGTCGTTCTTATTATTTGTGATCACGTAACTGAACGTTAAACCGTCTCCTTCAGTAACTTTTACACCATTTTCATCGTGATTAAAAAATTTGTAGTGCAAGCCATTTTCCGCCTTTGTAAAGCCTTCAAATTCTGAACCACCACCTCCACATGCAGTAAATAATAAAGCTACTGCTGCAGTTGAAAGAATACTTATTTTTTTCATTTGTTTTTGTTTTTTTTATTTGCTGAGAAGCTTCGCTACTCGTTTTTTACATCAATAATTTCTATTTCATAAATTAATGGAGTGTATGGTGCTATAGTTCCATTTGAGCTTCCATTTTCTCCAAAAGCGAGCCGTGAAGGTAATATTATTTTTGCATTTTGACCTTTTTTTAGCCGTTTTATAACATAATTTAATCCTTTTATTAACTGGTCGGGGGTGCCGTAAGAAACTTCAAAATTATCTGGCGATCGTTCAAAAACCCGACCATTTAAATAGCTGCCTAAATAGTTGAGTTTTACTATGTTCTTGTAAACAATAATAGGTAATTCAGAAGGCTTTGGCTTTTCTATCCAATAAAAACCAAGTGTATCCCTTGCCATTTCAAATTCGCGGGGCGATTTAAAATAGGCTTCAATTTGATCAGTTTCCTGCCTTAAAAGGTTTACGCTTCTGTTCTTAAACTCTTGCGGTGTTAAGATCTGTTTAACCTTCAGATCTACTTTTACTACAGAATCATTACCACTAAAAAAGGGAACCTTATCTGATTTAAACTGCTGCAAATAAAAATCTTTTGTTTTTATTAAAAGACAGGCACTATCTAAAGATGTTAATCCGGAAATATAATTCTTTAAGAAATTTGTTTTAGAACTTGAGTCGATCTCTACAAAATAATTATCATTAAAATTATTACGACTGTCCCAAAACACCGAGTCAGACTGGGTTTTAAACGATACATCCAGCCAGGCAATATTTTTCGCATGATACGCTGTAGCATTTGAATTAAAAGAAATTAATTGAAAATAGTAGCCTAATTTATTATACGAAAAATGTTTTTTATTCTTGTTACCACAACTTACTCCAAACAATAAAAAAAGCAGGAAATAAATTAAGTTGAGTTTTTTGCTCTTAATAGATCTCAACATCATAAATAATTGGCATTTGAGGTGGGATCTTCTTAAAATCGCCCAATAAACCATGGGCCAGGTGAGATGGGATAAGTAGCAGGGCCTTATCGCCGTGTTTTAAATATTTAACGCCACGGTGTATGCCACTTTCAATGTCTTCGTTACCAACAATAAATGTTTTTTTTCCTTCTGTTTCAGAAGAATAACAAAGAGTACCATCCAATAGCGAAACTTTAAAATTCATTACAATTTCTTCTTTATCCTTAATGCTATCGCCATGAGCAGAGGGTTTATAAACGTAATAACGAATGCCCGAAGTTGTATTCACAAACGGCATTTTATGCATTTTTACATAATAATCCATTTCATCAATTTCTTTCTGAACTATCTGTTTGTTGGCTTTTACAAACTGATTCTTTAATTCTTCTTCGTTAATGGTTTTATTGTTGTTCTTGTGTTCTTCTTTAACCACTGGATCTGTGCAGGAATTGAAAATAAAAAAAAGGCTTCCAAAAAGAATGCTTAATTTGAAATTGAATAAATATTTAAAAGTGTGAAGGATAAAACAAAATTAACGAATAGTTGATACATTAATCTATAAAAAAAATTAAATTTACTAACGCAAAATATGACCAAACAGGAACGCTATAAACATGTACTTAATTATTTTGAAACCCATGTAGGACTTGCGGAGACAGAGTTGGCGTATAATAACCCTTTTGAATTATTGGTATCGGTAATTTTAAGTGCGCAGTGTACGGATAAGCGCGTGAATTTAACCACACCCAAACTTTTTAAAGATTACCCAACTGCCGAAGCTTTGGCAGAAGCTAGTGCTGAGACCATTTTTTC
>JAUXSA010000114.1 GCA_030681615.1 Bacteroidota bacterium | reverse complement strand
GTAATTTCCATTCACCTTTTTCATTTTTACCCCAAATATGCGGAGAACGGTGCCTGTCTACAATTTCCCAAAAATCTTTTTCAGATGTATCGATGTATTCTAAAAATTCCTTAAAATATTTTTTAGGAAATTCTGTGTCGAATTTTTTTGCAAGTATCTCTGCTTCTTCTCTTAATATTTTTTCGTTTCTTACCTCTTGAGCAGCATCGTAAGTTGCCCTACCAATTCCAAATTTTATAAGGGTAGTGAAATAATGGAACGGATCTATTTTATCATCTATACTGCTGTATTTAGAATAGCTTCCTTCCGTTCTTTCAGGGTTTGCTGTAAAGCCAGTGTTTTCAACAGCATAATAATAACACTCCTGTGGGTCCCATTTTAAATAATAACCAAGGTAATGTACTGCAACACCCTTAGCCGTTAACTCTTCTGAACTGAGTGGGATATATGGTGCGAAATCATTCAGGCTATAATTATGTTCTTTTATAATATTGCCTATCTTTTCTCCACCTAATAACATTTCCGTAGGATCGCCCACCGAAAAGAATTTATGATCCATTGTTGGAATATTATTTTCATCAACTTTATTACCATACTCTGCCTGGTTCTCTCCATAAAAAACAAGGTAAATTCCAAATTTTGCAGCTATTGAAGGACCAATTATTCTTTGCCCTACAATAAAAGGCTGAAACGGATGAAGTAAATTGTGAAAAGCCAGTTTAGTAAGCAAGCGATGTAATTTTCCGTTTGGTGTATATAAAAAATTATCAAGTCCACCAACATGCATCCAATTACTAAAATTTTTCCAACCAATATCGGTATATAAATGCGGTGCCCACGTAACCGTTAAGGGATTCATTTTATATTTGTACTTTAATATGTGGGATGTATATGCGCTGTCTTTACCACCACTTCCCGGCACTACGCAATCATAAGACCCATCTTTACTTCTGAATTTATCGCATAATTTCCAAAGCACTTCTTCTCTTTGTTTCCAGTCAATGCTTTTTTCTTTCTCCTCATGGTACCTACATGCTGAACAAATACCATTTTCGCCAAAATCAATTACTTCTTTTTTATCATCTGCTTTATTTTTAAACTCAACTGTTGAGCTTGGGCGTTGATTAGAAATGATACATTTTTTACAGAATTTAACCTCGTTAGGCAGACCATAAAATGCTTCGTATTTACTCATATATTTTTTATTTTATTAGATCAATAAATTTTTTTAGAATAGCCAAACCTGTCTTCCCGCTTTTTTCAGGATGAAATTGTACACCAAAAACATTTTCTTTTTTTACTGCGGCGCAAAAATCTTTATTTCCGTAATTGCAGGTGGCAAGTATATCAGCTTCGGTACTTGGGGCCGCAGCAAAACTATGCACAAAATAAACGTCTGAAAACTGTTGTACATTTTCGAGAATAGAATTTTGCCATCTGTTTTTTTCAGGTTCTTTTATTTCATTCCAGCTAACATGCGGTAAACGTTCGTTGGTTGTTTCGTCAATGACCAATTTTTTTACCTTTCCTTTAATAAGACCCAGGCCTTTGGTGTTACCAAATTCTTCGCTCTCATCAAGTAATAATTGCATTCCCAGGCAAATGCCCAAAAATGGTTTACCTGTTTTTACATATTGCTTGATGACAGGAATCAGGTCGTGAGCAATTAAATTTTCCATTCCTGTTTTAAATGCTCCAACGCCGGGTAAAATTACCCCATCAGCGTTTAAGATGTCTTCAGGTTTATTTGTGAGTATTGTTTCTGCATTAAAGTTATCCAATGCATTTAAAATACTTTTTACATTTCCAATTCCATAATCTATGATCGCAATTTTCTTTTTGATCATGGCCTTACCATTAAGTTATGATTTATAAGCTCTTTTTTAATTTCAGAAACTGAGAATAAGTTATAATGAATAAGCGATGCAATTGCTACTCCACCCGGATCGCAAGTTACAATAAGCTCACGTATATCATTTAACGAGCCTGCACCGCCACTTGCAATAACAGGAATACTTACCGCGCCGGTAATTTTTTTTACCAGTTCAACATCAAAGCCTTTTTTTGTTCCTTCTTTATCTACAGATGTGATCAATATTTCACCCGCTCCAAGGTCTTCCAGTTTTTTTGCCCAGTCTACCGCATCTACACCAGTATGCTCACGACCATTGTCAACATAAGCCTGCCAGCCTGTTCCCGTTTTTTTTGCTTCAATGGAACCAATGATACATTGAGAGCCATATATGCGCGATGCCTCTTTTATGATCTCAGGATTTTTTATGGCTTGCGTATTTAATGCTATTTTATCTGCGCCCGATCTTAATGCTTTGTCTATATCGCTAACTGATCTGATACCACCCCCAATTGTAATTGGTATAAATACTTCTTTACAGGCTTTTTCGATAATATGAAATAAATTATTTCTTTCGTAAAGGCTTGCTACAGCATCCATAAAAACAATTTCATCAATACCATCCAGGTAATATTTTTTTGCCAGCTCAATAGGGTCGCCCACTTTTCTTAAGCCTTCTAAATGAATGCCTTTTATCACAAATTCATTCTTAACATCCAAACGTGCTATTAACCGTGTTTTATGCATGGGTAAGATCTACCTCATTAAATTGTTTTTGTTTTTGAATTGACCAAAAACTCTCTTTTCGTATTATCTCTATAAATAATTTATCGCTATTTCCATCACCAAACAGATCGATCTTATTAAATGTTCCGGTTTTTGCGAAACTAATTGCAGCAGAAATACTTTTTGTATCATACCCACAATTAATTATCTCAGTACTTAAAGCCCTGTTCTTTTGACGTGTGCCGATATTAATTGTTGGCACTCCGTAATAGGGTGCTTCGCGAATGCCTGCGCTTGAATTACCAATTATATATTGCGCATATTTTAATAGAACTATAAAATATTCAAATCGTATAGATGGAAAGATCTTAATGTTCTTTTTTTCTTTTAAACGATCATATTCGTCTATAATAAAATTATACCCAAGATCATTATTCGGAAAAATAACCACCATATTATTATCCTGTTCCACTAACACATCAACAAATTGTTTTGCGTATGCAGGCATTTGTTCCACTTCGGTAGTAACCGGGTGAAACATAACAATAGCATAGTTGCTAAAATCTATCTCGTATCTTTCTTTCACATCCTGTAGCGAAGGTAAATTAGGAGAGAGCATAGCATCTATATCCGGTGATCCGATCACAAAAATATTTTCGTTCAGTTCTCCCATCTGAATGAGACGCTTTTTTGCAGTTTCGTTAGCAACAAAATGAATATGGCTCATCTTACTAACAGCGTGCCTTATCAGCTCATCTATTGTTCCCGAAATTTCGCCGCCTTCAATATGTGCTACTAAAATATTATTTAAAGCGCCTGTAATTGCACCGGCCAGTGCCTCTACCCTATCACCGTGAATGATGATAAGATCTGGCTTAAGTTTTTGTACGAAGGCAGAAAAACCCTGGATCGTTTTTGCCAGTATCTGATCCATCGTGCATTGCTCGGTATGATTAATAAATTTTTCAATATTCTTATATCCGCATTTTTCGATCTCTTCAACCGTGTAACCATGAATAGCAGATAAATGCATACCGGTAGCAAAAATGTAAACTTCAAACTCATTTGTTTTCGATGCAATTTCTATAAGTGATTTTAACTTACCAAAATCTGCACGTGTGCCTGTTAAAAAAACCAATCTTTTCATTTAATCAACATCCTTCCAGCTTAACTGTGTATCTTTTAAAATTGTATGTTTTATTTTCTTTCCAATAAGTTTTTCAAAATCAACTGCCATTATCTCTCCCGTTCCCGGACGTTTTACCCATATATTATCTAACGATAATATTTCACCTTGCTTTATTTCTTTGATCGTTACTACAGAAGCAAACGCAAAATCAATGGTTGGCTGTTCTTCTTTAACAGGTCCTTTTTCGCCACCGCGTTCTTGTTTTAAAAATTTAGAGCCTTCAATTAATTCAGCCATAGCTTTACCGTCCATTGAGCAAATAATATCAGGCCCGGGTCTGTTCATGCTATCTGTAAAATGTCGTTCCAGTATAGATGCTCCCAAGGCAACAGCACCTAAGCAGGCGTAATTATTAATAGTGTGATCAGAAAGTCCGACAACGGCATCAGGAAATTCTTTTTCAAGCTGCGTCATAGCACCTAAACGTACAATTGCAGGTGGTGTTGGATAAACGTTCGTGCAATGCAGAAGTGCATATTCTATTTTATGTTTCCTGAAAATATTAACCGCCTTGGTTATGCTTTCTATCGTGTTCATACCTGTGCTTAGAATGATGGGTTTACCAAAAGAAGCAACATGTTCGAGTAATGGATAATTATTACACTCACCGGAGCCGATCTTATACGCAGCAACATCCATTCTTTTTAACCTATCGGCAGCAGCCCTTGAAAAAGGTGTGCTTATGAAGATCATTCCTTTTTTTTCAACGTACTGTTTTAATTTTATTTCATCTTCTTCTGATAAAGCACAGCGCTCCATAATTTCATAAATAGAAACATCTGCATTACCGGGAATAACTTTTTTTGCATGCCCGCTCATTTCATCTTCAACCACGTGCGTTTGATGTTTTATTACCTCAGCTCCTGCTTCACAGGCAGCATCTACCATTTCGAAAGCAGTTGCAAGAGAACCTTCATGGTTAATGCCTATTTCGGCAATAACAAAGGGATCATAATCATACCCGATCTTTCTTCCTGAAATTGTTATTGTTGGTTTCATAATTTAAAAATTGAATTCCTGTTTATATTTATTAAATATTAATTCTCCTAATTCAAAATCTTCCAATGTATCAATATCAACTTCCCCAAAAAGATCTTCTGTTATGAAGGGAAAGATCTTTTCACCAAATACACTTTCTTTTTTTTGTATCACTTCCGATCTTGTTATGTAAAGCAAGCCATTTTCAAAATACAGTTTTGAAAGATCTTGCGAACGTTGTTCCAAACTATACGAAACAGGTTCAAACAAACCATTTTCTATTTTACCGAGCTTACATTTATTTTCTGAAACCGTGATGACAGAATCAACACTTTCTTTTTGTTGCTCAAATATTTTTATTGCACTTTTAATTAGGTCCGTCTTTCTTAACGGGTTGGTAGGCTGAAGTGTAATAACAGCATCCGGATGATCGTTAACCTGTATCTGCGATAAAA
>JAUXSA010000031.1 GCA_030681615.1 Bacteroidota bacterium | reverse complement strand
TTCGTCTTCTATAGTAAATGGAGGTGTTAATGACCCATTCAATACTTCAATATTTTGAAGTTTAATTTCAATATCACCGGTTGCTAAATTTTTGTTCTTGCTTTCTCTTTCAATAACAGTACCGGTAACGCGTAGAACCATTTCTCTTGTTAATCCTTCCTTGCCCAGATCTTTGCTATTTTCATGATCATCCGAAAAAATAAGTTGAGTTATACCATAACGATCTCTAAGGTCAATAAAAGTAGCCCCGCCAAGTTTACGTGTTTTTTGCACCCAACCGCAAAGTGTAACGGTTTTGTTTATATCTGTATTTCTTAGTTCTCCGCAAGTATGAGTTCGCAACATAGTATTTAATTTAGGTTAAAAATAATGACTTTTGGCCAAAGTAAATTAAAGAATTGATAATAATTTATTAAGACAAAAAAGACATTGGTCTTTTAATTTAGGCATTTATTTAGAATATGAAAAAAGCCTTTTTTTTAGTGATAATAGCTTTGAGTTTAAGCCATTGTGGCGAAAAACAAGCAGAACAGCTTAAAATAGCTGAAAACACCGAACCGGTAGGACTGATAAGGATAAAAGGCAGCGAAACGGCGCGTAAAATAATTACATCTATTGACGAGTTTTACAAAAAAACGAATTCTGTCGTGCCTGTTGAATATAGTGGTGGCGGATCTAATTTGGGAATAATGAGCATGATGCATGGAGATGCGGATGTGATCTTCGTTTCAAGGGATCTGAATAATGAAGAGATAAGTTACTTTAAAGAAAAGAAATTTACTATTGATACCATCGCTATTGATGGGCTTGCAATTGTTGTAAACCATAAAAACCCTCTAAAGAATATAAACATGGTGCAATTAAGAGGGATCTATGAGGGTAAAATTTTAAACTGGAAAGAGATGGGTGGGCCAAATCAACCTATAAAAGTTTACTCTAGAGAGTCAACTTCGGGTACATATTCCATGTTCAAAGAAAAAGTATTATGTAATGGTAATTGCCTTGCAACACATACCAGTAAAACCTATAACGAGGATATTGTGGATGGTATTAAGCAAGACTTTTATGGTATTGGTTATGTTGGGTTAGGTTACACTTTAGGAAACGAATTGAAGGTTTTAGGGTTATTAGATTCTTTAAATAAAAATCCACTTACGCCTGATTACTCAACTATTAAAGCCGGGGAGTATCCATTAAAACGTTATATAATTACCATTTATGATGGAACCAACGAGAAAATAAAAAATTATATTTCCTGCATTCATAATAAAAATACGTATAAGATAATTAACGAGTCGGGATTTATTCCCTACAGGAAGATTCAATAGTTTGTTAGAATTCAATTTCAGGAGCCAGTTTTTTTAACTCTCCTTTTTGTTTGACAATAAAATCCTGTAATTTCTGTTGTTCCTGATTTCCTTGGCTCATTTCGCGATGGTTTAAGGCCTGATTAAGCTTGTAAATTTGTTTATTAAGTTCAATGGTTTGGTCATTAAAACAAGTGTCCGAAAATTTTTCCCAAACGTAATTAATTGCTAATTCATTTGGATGGGCAAGATCTTCTTTGTAAAAACGGTGATCGCGCAGATCATCATTTACCAATTCATAAGCCGGGAAATAATAACAGTTTGCGTTTTGTTTAATAAGCTCGTGAATTCCTAAAATTAAAGTTGATTTGCTAATGTTATTTTCAACAACCCCATCTCTTAAATATTTTACCGGAGAAACTGTAAAGATGATCTTTAGCTTTGGATTTAAAGCTTTTATTTTTTTGATCAATCCTGTGTATGCAGAAAAAATTTCATTAACGGCTAACAAATTTTTTTCAAAGATCTGCTGTGGTTGTTTATGGCAATTAGCAACTACCTGGCCAGTTGTTAAATGATGGTAGAAAAAAGCAGTACCAAAAGTAACGATCAAAACATTACTTGCTTTTAAATGATCATGGGCTTTTTTAGTTTGATGATTTATTTTTTCTTTTAATTCTTCAGTTGTGTTGGCGTTTACTGATGTATGATGAAGATAGCTGTAATAAAGACCATTGCGAGATAAAATAAAATTATCACTCAGATCTTTTATGTTTAAAATATCTGTTAAACTCTGGTGAATACTGGCAGGATTAAATAAGATGCCATTAGGATTTGAATAGGTTTTAAATTTATTCTGTTTAAGTATACCACCAATGTTTTCGGAAAAACAAGAGCCTATCAAAAATAAATTTTGTTTATGATCTATCTCAAAATCAAATTTTGGTGGTGTATAGTTTAAATTAAATTGCATTTATTTTTGGTTTTACCTCTTCAAATTTTTTATCAAGGAATTTTTTAGCGCTCTCGTAATTATTTTCAACTTCCCCATCTAATATAGCATCTTTTAAAGAATTTTTTAATATGCCTATTTCCTTACCGGGAGAAAGGTTGTAGAGTTTCATAATATCCTCTCCGCTAATAGGTGGTTGCCAATTTCTTATTTTGTCCTTCTCTTCAAGCTCAACTAATTTTTTACGCACAACTTCAAAGTTCAACATATAACGTTTTACTTTGTTTGGATTTTTTGTAGTTATATCACTTTCGCATAAAAGCATCAGGTCATCTATCTCATCGCCGGCTTCAAATAACAAACGGCGCACCGCACTATCTGTAACTTCTGTTTTAGCTAGCACAATTGGACGTAAATGAAGTTCTACCAGTTTTTGTACGTACTTCATTTTTTCGTTAAGTGGTAATTTTAAATTGGTAAAGATCTTTGGTACCATACGCGCACCTCTATCTTCGTGTCCGTGAAAAGTAAAACCATGACCTTCTTCAAAGCGTTTGGTAGCGGGTTTTGCAATATCATGTAAAATGGCAGCCCAGCGTAACCACAAATTATCACTTTTTTTTGCGGTGTTATCTAACACTTCTAATGTATGATAAAAATTATCTTTGTGAGATTGACCGTTAATAGTCTCAACTCCCTGCAATTTTACCATTTCAGGAAATATAATGTGCAAGAGACCGGTATCAAATAATAGTTTAAAACCTAAAGATGGAACAGGGGCAAGAATGATCTTATTTAATTCATCGCTAATGCGTTCTTTTGAAACAATATTTATTCGCTCTTTATTAGTTGTTATAGCCTTTAAAGAATCTGGCTGAATGGTGAAGTTCAATTGGGTAGCAAAGCGTATGGCACGCATCATTCGCAAGGGATCATCGCTATACGTAATATTTGGATCAAGAGGGGTTCTTAAGATCTTGTTTTCAAGATCCTTTAAACCATTAAAAGGATCTAATAATTTACCAAAATTTTGTTTTGAAACACCAATAGCTAAAGCGTTTATTGTAAAGTCTCTGCGGTTCTGATCATCCTCTAAAGTTCCATCTTCAACAATTGGCTTTCGCGAATCGCGGTTATAACTTTCTCTGCGGGCACCAACAAATTCAATTTCAAGGTCGTTAAATTTCACTTGCGCTGTACCAAAATTTTTAAAGGTAGAGAGGTGTGACCCTTCTCCCAATTTTT
>JAUXSA010000110.1 GCA_030681615.1 Bacteroidota bacterium | reverse complement strand
CAGCAATAATAGATCTACAACCCTTTATTTGGGATAAATATAAAGTAATACCAAACTACACCTATCGCATTAATTTAAATACTACTATCGAAAGTATTAAAGGCAACTTTGATTCTAAGAACAGAAATGTAATTAATAAAGCGATAAAAGAAGAGATTGTTGTTACAGAAAATTCAATGAAGCAGGAAGATCTGTACAAATTTTTTAAAGGTGCTTTAAAGTCGGCGGGCGCAAATGTTTATGAAGAAGAGTTAAAGAATATTTTCATGGAATTTTCTGATACCTCCAATTCCTTTGCCATGATAGCAGAAAAAGGGGGTGAATTTTTTGGCGCTGTATTTTGTGTGTTTGATAAAAACACTTGCTATTATTTATTAGGCGGAGTAAATAAAAATTCGGGCATTCAGGGTATTAATAATTTATTGATCCAGAAAAGTATTGAGAAAGCGAAGGAGCTTGGCTGCTCTACATTTGACTTTGAAGGCTCCATGTTAAAAGGCGTTGAAAAATTCTTCAGAGGTTTTGGTCCCGAATTGATACCATATTATACAGTTAACAAAGCCTCTTTACCATTAGAGATCCTTTTAAAATATAAGAAACGCGAAATATTTTAATGGAAAAATTAAGGCATATTAAACACGCTGATATTGACTTTAAGAAATGGGATAACGCCGTAATGTCTTCTAAATTCCCTTTTGTGTTTGCGCAATCTTTCTATTTAAATGCTACTTGTCCTAAATGGGATGCATTGGTAATTGGCGATTATGAAAGTATCTTTCCTTTAACTTCAAAAACCAAATTAGGACTTAAATATTTACCACAACCTTCATTTACTTCTCAATTAGGGGCTTATGGTAAAGTAAATAGCGAAGTAGAGTGGGAATTTTACAACTATATTACTAAACAGTTTAAATTAATTGAGATAGAGCTAAATGCTTCTAATAAAATTATATCAGAGCAGATAAAACCAAAATGGACATTTATAATTGATTACAATAAAGGATATACTTATAATCAAAATACAAAACGCAATATCAGTAAAGCACTTAAAAATAATTTCGCGGTTAAAAAAGTAGAAGCAAACGAGGTCTTGTTACTTTCAAAAAAGTATATCGATCCTTTTCTGTTAAAAGAAATTGGTCTTTCCCGCCCTGTGGTAAAAACGTTCAATGATCTAATAGAAAATAGTTTAAAACATAAAAATTTATTAACCTTTAAAACTGTAGACAATAATAATACTATTATGGCTCTGGGTCATTTTATTTACAATGGCAAACATGCCTTTTATTTGAAAGGAACCAATTTTGATAAAAAAGAAAATTCGGGCAGTATGCATTTGCTAATAGACGAGGCCATAAAATATTTTGAAGGTAAAGCAACTATTTTTGATTTTGGTGGCGGGGCAAATACAGGCCTGGCCTCTTTTTATAAGGGGTTAGGAGGGCAGCAGCTTGATTACAGTTTTTTAAAAATAAATAAATTGCCAAAAATAGTTTCAATTTTAAAAGGAAAAAAGAAATAGATCTTTATGAAAGCGATTATATCACACGATGTAGATCATATTAGTATTTTAGAACATACCTTTAAGGATGCCATTATTCCAAAATTCCTAGCCCGTATGCATATTGAACTGTTAGCTGGAAAGATCTCTTTAAGAGAGTATACTTTGCGCTGGACAGACTTCTTTAAAAATAAATGGCAAAATATTGATGAGTTAATTACTTACAATAACATCAATAACATACCTTCTTCTTTTTTTATTGCCGTTAACAGAGGTATTGGTCTTAATTATTCTAATCGTGCTGCATTATTATGGATAGAACAAATGCAGCGAAGAAATTGCGAGATAAATTTGCACGGTATTGAATTTGAGAACCAGGAACTTATTAATAAAGAATTCGAATTGTTTAAGCTGTTAACCAAAAATAAAACCTTTGGTGTAAGAATGCATTATGTGCGCAATTCAGAGCATACATTTAATATGCTGGGTAAAGCAGGGTATAGGTTTGATAGTACTGAACACGCGTATAAAGATCCCTACAAGATCGGCGATATGTGGGAGTTCCCTTTCCAGATAATGGATGGCTGGATAATTGAGGATGGAAAAAAATGGCAATCGCTTAATCTTGAAAAATCAAAAGTTAACACACTTAAAATAATTGATAGGGCACAAAAAGAGAATTTAAAATATATTGGTATCGATTTTCACGATCGTTATTTTTCGCACTCATTTAAAACATGGTTAAACTGGTATATGTGGTTAGTTGAATATTTAAAGACCAACAAAATTGAGTTTGTGAATTATGAGATGGCTATTAATGAATTAGAAAATAACACAAAATGAAAAAAATATTCCTGCTTTTAATTCTTGCATTAGTAGTAAATCCGGTTTTTTCTCAAAAAAAGAAAAAAGTAAAAGAGTTACACATTAAAGCAGTTACAGAGGTAGTGGAGATTAACGGGAAAAAATTAATAGACTCAAAGACTGTTTTTGATAAGAATGGCGAAATAATCGAAGAAGAAAAGTACGATGATAAAGGAAAACTTCTTTCAAGAATAAAATACAAATTAGATGTAAATAATGATGTGATCGAAGAGCTACAGTATAATGGGGCTAATAAACTTGTACAAAAAAAGGTTTGTAAATATAATTACCTCCAAAAAAAAACCGAAGAGGCTTTTTTTAATGAGAAAAATGCATTGGTGAAAAAGCACATTTATACCTATGATGCCAAAGGCCTAAAGCTCACCAAAACAACATACAACGGCTTAAATAAGGTTGTCTCAAAAAAGACTTACACCTACGCTTATAAATAAGTGGGGACAATAACTGACATATTAAATAAGTTTGAGCGGGTTGGTCTTGAAGATATCAACTCTTTTAAATTAATGAACCGTACCGATACGAAATTTACTTTTTCTTCTGCTAACCTCGTGTTATTCTTAAACCAGCTTTCTGGTCATTATAAAGTGTTATCTATAAATAATAATTTAAAATTGTCGTATAGAACCCAATATTACGATACTCTGGATTTTTCCATGTATTTTAGGCATCATAACAATGCGTTAAACAGATACAAGGTAAGGCATCGTACTTACCTGGAAAGTAAAACCGGTTTTTTAGAAGTGAAATTAAAGAACAATAAGGGCCGTACCATAAAAGAAAGAATTGTTCAAAATGCTTTGCAGAATAAATGGACAGAGGTGGAGAATAAATTTATAGCTGATAGAACAACATACGATCCCAAAACACTAATACCCTCTGTTTTGGTAAAATATACACGCATAACCCTTATAAACACTACATTTATTGAAAAAGTAACTATTGATATTGACATTACTTTTTCAAATGAGAATCGTGACCATGAGTTGGGAAATGTTGTGATAGCCGAAGTTAAACAGGCTGTTAAAGCAAGAACCCCAGCCCTTGCCGTATTAAAAGATCTTGGTATAAAACCTGTTTCTTTAAGTAAATATTGTCTTGGGGTTAATTATCTTTATCCTTCTTTAAAGAAAAATAACTTTAAGCAAAAATTGATAACTTTACGTAAAATTATAAATGACGCACCTAATGGCCATATTGCAGGTATCTGAAGGAATTGTTGCTACAGGCATGGATGCTATGCAAAAAATTTCGGGTAAATTATTCTTTAGGTTAGCTATAGATCTTGTGTCGGTAATTATATTAATTCGTTTTGTTTATTTTCCGGTCTATAAAAAGCGTGAATTTTATCTCACCTTCTTTATTTTTAATATCGTTATATTTTTACTGAGTTTTTTATTGAACAAGGTGGATCTTAGTCTTGGCGCAGCTTTTGGCTTGTTTGCTGTTTTTAGTATGCTGCGTTACCGGACAGAGAATATCAGCATTAAAGATATGACCTACTTGTTTTTAGTGATAGCAATAGGATTAATAAATGCCATCACAAAAATTAAAGGAGCTGACGATCAATACGAATATGCTTTTTT
>JAUXSA010000106.1 GCA_030681615.1 Bacteroidota bacterium | reverse complement strand
TTATAAAAAATATAACTCTGAACCCCACAATAAGGAAAGATAAAGATAAAAAAAGAGTTCGGTTTAAAATGAAAATTAAACTCTAAAAATAACCGAACTCTTTTAAATAAAAAATTAAGGCACTAAAATAATTAAAAAATGGCATACAGGAGCAAAATAATTAAAGAATCCGTTGAGGTGATTGTTAGCGCACCAGACCAAATTTTTAAACAAAGTTTTGAAGTGGATAAGCACGCTGGCAAGATCTTAGGTATTTCATTGATCTCGGATTACGATGAGTTGCTTTATTACAGGGGGTCACAAAAAATCAAGATCAACGAGATGGAAGTTTTTCCAGAAGGATATGAAAGCAAATTACTCATGCAGGGATTAAATGTTTCAGTAAATGAACGCATCATAAAACTAGGAGAAGATATTTTGCCGGGCAATCGTAAAGTGGAAATTGATTATAAAGATACTACTCATGGTTCTGCACCCTTCACGCCCTACAAGGTGAAGCTCTATGTGTATAGTGAAGTGATAGATAATCAACCGTAAACATAAAACAAAAAGTCATGGAAAGAGCAGCAAATAGCGTCATCAAATTGAAAACAGTTTATGTAACAAAAACCTTACAAAAAATTAATTTTCAATTTCGCCATCCTGAAAATGCAAAAAGCATAACAGGATTATTATTAAGCTGCAACCTGTTTGTTGAGAAACGCTTTAATGGCATGGGCAAACAAGTGGGAACACTTGCTTTATCCAACTCGCAAAAAGGGGATGTGTTTTATTCGCAGGTAGCCAGACTTGATGATAACGATTACAGGCAATACTTGGAACGGGTGATTTATCCGACAACAGTAAAACGCAACCTAGCGCAATGGGGTAAACAATATACCTGGTTCAAAACAAATATTCCCATCAGTCACGCTATGATGGATTGTTATTATGAAGATACAATTTCAAAAAAATACATCAACGATTTAGGCGAAGTTTTACCAACACTTCCTTATGAAGTGATCTTATATGTTCAATACGATTTAAAACAGGAGAAATGACAGTAGCATTTGCATTAGATTTTATTCCACGACGAATGCGTGAATTAGGTTATGAGAATAACTACATCACCCGTTGGAGACAACTTCAAATTGATGGCGATCAGACATTAACTATTGAAGCCAATAACGAATACTACTACCTGATAAAGCCCAATTTGGATTTTACGGTAAGCAGCAAATTTGGTGTAAATGATTTAACCGATACGTCCATTAACGAAATGCAATACGAACACAGGGGAAAAATCGCCATCAAAAATAAATCGACCGACCCTCAACTCATTCAATTCATTCAGGTTATACCGCAACATCAATAAATTTTAAAGCTATGGGACACACAAGCGTAAAACACGAAAAATATGAGCCGAAAATAGTTGCAACTATTTTGTTGCTTTTAACCAATGCTCAGAAAATAAATCAGCCAAGATTATTTGAAGTGTATGTAAATGATTTAGCAGTTGTTCCTAAAACAGATGACATTGCCCAACTGGACGATTATCAGGACTACATCAATGAGGAAACAACCATCATTAAAATTTTTGTGTACCACTACAATCAAAAAAGTTCAGATAAGTTTTTTCTACACATCAGTCCTGAATCATTGCAAGAAGCAAAAAACAGGGAGTTAAGCGGCATAACACCTGTAAGAACAGAAAACGATTTGAGAGAAAAATGGGAGAAAGATAAAGACTACGAAGCACTCAAAGAAGAAAACACAGAGTTACGTGCACAGATCGACATTAATGAAAAAGCGCTTGCAAAGGCTGCAAAAGAGAATAGAATGATCCGTGAACGAATGGATGTGAAATTTAAGGATAGGGTGTCCATGTTCTTAGATGGAATTGTGCAAAGTGAATTTGTAAAAAAGAATTTTCCCGGAGCGGAAGTGCTCAAAGATTTTGTCAAAAAAGAAAGCGAAGGAAATTTATCGGGCGATGATAATGATGAAGAAGTTTTAGAGGAAGAGGAAATCGAAGAGATCAATCAAAGAACCTTGACCATTGAAGAAGAAAAACACCTTTTGCTTTTAAAGGACATTAAAGCAAAAGTTGGTACAACACATTTAGCGAGTATCATGTACTTGCTGGATCTCTTCGCAACAAATCCCAACAGCATCGAATCAGCCATTAAAGTGGTAAAAAATTACATCGCCCGTAAACCTCAAACAGTTCCTGATATAGAAACGGACGCAGAATAAACTAATATTAAAGCAATGGCAAAGTATAAAAAAGAGATCATCATCGATGCAGATTCAGTAGAAGACGCTTCTGAAAAAATAAAGGCAGTACAAATGATTTTAAAACATTTGAAAACAGTAGAGATAAAAAAAGTAGCCGCTGTGGTCAATGACCCGATACAACTGGCAGTTATTAAAGCAAAATTATTCTAAGCACAAAAAAATGGCAAAACAAAGTACATCATTTCTAAACGATACGGATAAAACAATTATCCGGGGTACAGTTTATGGCTTGAGTGCTTTGGCGGTTGGTACGATCTTGTTTTTTTCGGGCAAGGCTATTTACAGAAAAAGAAAATCAAATAAGTCGGAATCCTTATCCTTAAATGACAACAGTACACAAAATTTTGCCAAACGGTTAAGAATGGCTTTTGATAATGACGGTTGGTGGGGTACGGATGTAGAAAATGTACGCAAGGTATTTGTGGAATTGCCAAGCAAGGATGAGTTTGAAAAAGTAAAGAAGGAATATAAAAACATTACCAAGGGTGGCAATTTAGTAAAAGACCTGACAGATGAATTAACCAACACGGAGTATGCCGAGATGCAAAACATACTGGCTGCTAAAGCTCAAAAAAACGGACAGAAAAAAATCTTTGATGCTACTGCTGCTGTTTCATCTGCAAGAAGATTAAAGGCAGGATTTGACTACAAAATATTGGGAATGCCTGCCACTGATAAAGAAGCCGTAAGACAAGTGTTAACCGAAATACCAACACAACAGGCTTGGCAAATCGTGAGGATAGCTTATTACAAATTATATGCGAAGCCTTTGGAAGTAGAGCTGATGAATGAACTGGACGTTTTTGATTTTTCATGGGCGGACATCATTAAAAACAAACCAAAAAAGTAAAGCGATGGCAAAGAAAAAAAATAAATCAAAACAAAAGACTAAGGCAAAGCTCAAAGAAAAATCCAAGAAGCAAAAAAGAAACGGATTAGTTGTTGCAGCAATAGTAACCTTGGCAATTTTAGGTTTAGGTACTGGCGCATTTCTTTACTTAAAGCCAAAAGCAGGTTCTGATGAAACAGATTTAACGGAACTGGAAAACCCGACCACTAATCCACCAAAAACAAAGACAGCAAGCGCACCAAAAGCCGATAGTACATTTCCTTTAAAGGAAGGAAGTAAAGGGGCATTAGTAAAACAAATGCAAACCGCTCTTATAAAAAAATACGGTAAAGCGATTTTACCAAAATACGGTGCTGACGGATGGTTTGGAAAAGAAACAACAACGGCATTGAAAAGTAAAGGCATAAAAACAAACATTGATTTAGCAGAATTCACAAAACTCATTACCTAACCTTTAAACCATTTTATCATGTATACACCAAGGATAGAGCAGCTAAAAGCTGTCTTTAAAAGCAAGGGCTTTGCCCTAAAAGAAGGAGTGTGGGAATTAAATATTATTGGTATTCGTAACAGCCAATCACAACCCAACTCATTTGATGACACCATTTGTGTGTTGTTCAAAGACCATTATGGTGATGATACGTTGCGTTGTTTTTCTGCAACAACAGATCCAGGGCAATTTTGGTTGCTGCATCCTTTAAATGTAAAAGGTTGTGCCATTATGAAAGAAGGACATTATCCTAATGTTTACAAAGTTGGTAAACACAAAGGATATAAAGCCCTAGAACAAATTGGTAAAATTTCTTTTTACAGAGATAATAATTTAGATGCGAAGCTTGATTTTTTTGGTAAAGGTGTAATAGAAATTTCCGAAGTAATTAAAGCCAATATCCATCATGCTAATTTATTATCTCCATCTCTGAAGGTTGATAAATGGAGTGCAGGATGTCAAGTAATCAATAACGGTTGGTTGGATTTTATAGAACTCTGCGATCAATCGGTTTTGGTAACTGGTAAAAACCGTTTCTCTTATACTTTATTAAATAGTAACGAAGTGAAAGCTGCAAAATGATTCAGAAGCTGATCGCCATACTCGCACGAAACGGTTTTATTATTTATAGAAAACCATACCAATTAAACATTA
Source organism: Bacteroidota bacterium (assembly GCA_030681615.1). Lineage (GTDB taxonomy): Bacteria > Bacteroidota > Bacteroidia > B-17B0 > Aurantibacillaceae > Aurantibacillus. Next base: position 2,792 of record JAUXSA010000106.1, on the reverse strand, counting down.
TTGGTGTTCGTAATTCTGAAACAACTTCAGATAAGTTTGACGATCAGTTATACGTCATTTTCAAAGACGATAAAAACAAATGGGTAAAAGCTGTTTATACCATTACCACAGACCCCGGTACGTATTGGCTGAACTATCCTATACAAGTAGATGGAACGGCAATATTAAAACACGGCCAATACGTAAATGCCTACCGCATTGGTTTACACAAAGGTCAGTACAAAGCTTTGGTGCAATCAAAGCCTGTTACAGTTTTAAGAGACTATGATCGTAATGCTGTTTTGGACTTTAATAACGGCAGAGAATCAAAAGGGCTGTTTGGTGTAAATATTCACCGGGCGTCCATTCATGGGGTAACAAAAAAAGTAGGTAAATGGAGTGCAGGCTGTCAGGTATTTGAAAAAAATGAAGAGTTCATCCAGTTTATGCAACTCTGCGAGAGGCACAAATCAAAATACGGTAATCTTTTTACTTATACACTGATTGATCTGCGCTCCATCAAACGTCAAACAAAACGCTGGATTGCTTATGGAGTAACAGGGGCAGTTTCATTAACAGCGGCCATTTATTTTTTAAACAAACATTTTAGTAAGAATACTTAAAAATCAATATTATGAAAACGATCATCGACATCTATCACGAAATCTTTCCGCACACTACTTTGGCGGATTGGTTCTATGCACTTCTGGGTTTGTTATTACACGCTGTTGTCAAATTAAAAAATGTAAGCTTAAAAGATTTTAAATGGAAAATCTTCTTTGGCGAATTTTTACCGGTCTGGTATTTTTCCTTCATCGCCATTTTTATTTTGGTGGGCGGCTTGCCTGAAGTAATGACCAATTACAATGTGTTGGATTCTGCCCTGATAGGTTATAGTTCATCATCCATCATTAAACAATTATTTAAAAGTAAAACCGAAAAACTCAATATCCTATGACATTCTTTGGAAAAACAATCCCGACCGACAGAATCAATTTTGTCATGAACTGTATCAGCTTTGTATTGGGTATAATCTTCTTTATACGAATGCAATATAAAATGAGTGGAGAAGAAACACGCATCGTTAATTTTAATTCAGAGCGGGATTCGCTTTTAATGATAGAAACAAAGCTAAACCTTCGTTTAAATCAAATACAGACAAAACAAGATAGCTTAGTCCGAAGCATACGGCAAAATAAAAAACTGTTATCGCAACAGAAACAAGAAATAAATGTAAAGAGGCAGCAGCTACTTTCTACACTTAAAAACGATTGGAAAAACACTACTCGTGAAGAACAGAATGCCTACATCAATAAAATCATGTCTAACCTAAAAGAATATCAAAAATGAAAAAAGCACTTTTTTTAATTTGCCTGTTTATTGGCACGGCTCTTAGCAGTGCATCGCAAACCATTACTGTTTTAAATAAAGGCGAACTCTATAAGCCACCATTGAATCAGATGGTAGTTATGGACAAATACACTTTCGGTGGCTATCATTATACAGCTGAAAAATATGATAGTTTGAAAGTGGAGATAGAGGAATTGGATTCACTTCTTTTAAACAGGGATAGTTTGCAAAATAAAGTAGTTGAAGAATATGAAGCGGCTATCAAATTAAAAGATCTCGAAGTTAATTCCTATAAAACTGGCTTTTCAGAGGTAAAAGTTCAACTCAATTCAAGTATTGAAAAAGGAAATCAATTACAAACTGATTATAAAAAGCTGCAACAAAAAAATAACCGGACAAAACGGTGGCGGAATTTCTTTATGGGAAGTTCAGTCATTAGTACCGGAATATTAATCCTTCTCGTCATTATTTAATTAATAGTACAGTAGTCATTTTAAAAAATAATGCTTTGCCTTGCTACATTTTCTAAAAAACTAATATCATGGCCAGACCGAAATTATACGACACCAAAGCAAAACGAATTGCAACGGTTAAACAATCGGGCAAGATCATTACGTTTAAAACACCGGTGGGTTTTCCTGAGACTTATGTTAATCAGATTCTTGCTAAAGGGTTAGAAAAAAGAAAAGGTGCTTTAAAAATTCTTGGTGTTCATAGAGATTCAAATTGGTATAATAGCATGGATGAACTACTCGATGATATCGAGTGGGAGAAAATGGAGGATTGGCATGGCGGCGATGATGAGCGATATAGATTTTATGAGCCGGTAATCCCATACTATTCTCAAAATCACGAAGTCGTTTTAGGAGACGTTGATGAGATAGATCTTCCTGAAATTAAAATTGAGTACCGCAGGCAGCTAAATAAGGTAATGACTAAAATAAATTCTTCTAAAGAATCAGAGAAAGTTTTAAGAAGTATTTATCCCGAAGGAGAAATAGATTTACAAGAGCAGTTCATTATTTTATATCTCAATCGTCAAAATAAAGTGTTAGGTTATTATCGTCACAGCAAGGGCGGAATAACCGGAACAATTGTTGACATCCGTTTAATAATGGCGGTAGCTGTTAAATCTGCATGTACTGCTATTATTATTTCACACAACCATCCAAGTGGGAATACAAAACCAAGCAACGAAGATCTTAACATCACAAAAAAAATAACAGAAGCAGCAAGGTTGTTTGAAATTAATGTCCTTGACCATCTTATAATGACAAGTGAAACATATTATTCATTTGCTGACGAAGGCCAGTTAAATGGTTTAGGGGGCTTACTAGCCGAAAGCAATTTTTCATTGTTGCCATTAAACCACCAACAATTTTTAACTCAGGTCTTACGTCGTATCGAACTGTAAACAATCGGCAATAAACCAGCTTAAGAAAAACTAGGGTCTTCACATAAAA
>JAUXSA010000104.1 GCA_030681615.1 Bacteroidota bacterium | reverse complement strand
GTTTATTAGATTGTACTGAACCACAATTAAGATCAGTAATAAAATTGGTGGGCAATAAATTAAGCGAAGTAAAAAAATACTTTGGCTAAGCGTATTTTATTAAGTAATGTTATACTATAGAGCATTTTTATTCCTCATTATTGGGAAAATATTCCCCAAAATTACACTAATCATTGAGCATATTTTTTCTTCATATTCTCATTTACCATATCAACCAATTGTAGCATATCAAAAGGCTTTGAAAGAATAGCAGTAACTTTTATGGCGGTGGTCGACAATACATCTTTATCCATCCCGGTAACAAGTATTATTGGAATGTCCTTATTCTGTGATTCGTTTCTTACGTATTCAGCAATATCTAAACCGCCTGTGTAAGGCAACATTACATCAGAAATGATCAAATCTATGATCATAGAATCGATCACCTTGATCGATGATTTATAATCGCTCGTAACGATCACACCGTAGCCCTCTTCTCTTAAAGATTTGGCTATTAATCCTGAAATAAAATCTTCATCTTCTATAACAAGAATTGTTTTTTGAGTTTTTTCCATAATTAAGGTTTATTGTTGATACATAAGATCATTTACCCATATTATGAAAAAACTGTGCCAGAAAACAGTATCCGAGAAAGTATTTTCTCATAAATACCCAAAAAGACTTTTAACAGTTTTGGCAGTTATATTTTTACAAAACATATTACTTTCTTTTTGCCTTTATTGCGTCTCCATTTATAGATACACAATCTCCTTCTTTAAGTTTTATTTCTGTTCCATCAAGTCTCATTATTCTTCCATTCACGGTAAGTCTATCGCCATTCTTTAGCTTAACATCCTCGGTAATTTCAGTATCGCCAAGCATTAAAACCTGAACATCACCTTTTGCTTTAAAACAGTAATGAGAATTGTTTTTATTTTTAAAATCGGGGTTTGCTTCCTGCGCATTTACAAAAGAAAATGCAAGCAATGCTAAAAAAGTAAAAAGTGATCTTTTCATATTATTAGTTTTAATGATAGGTCTATTGGCAGGTTTGGCCAAGTAACAACCACACAATAACAAATACTATAATAGTACCGAAACATCCGCCGCCCCATTTGGCAGCTGCACCACCAGCTAATAGTCCCTTAAATAAATTATTCATATCCTGTTTTTTTTAAATTAGGATGCGAAAACTATGCCTGATAATTCAAGTAAATAAAAAAATGTGATAAGAGCTATTTCTTTAAATAGAAAGATTAGAATTTACAAAGCTTAATATGATCAGTTACACCATCGCGGTTTAAGATCAACATATAAATACCATTTGAAACATCTTCAATATTTATTGTTGTATTATATTCACCGGTTTGTTTTCCTATATTTTCTTTTTTAATTTCTTTTCCGTTCAGATCTATTATCCTGTAACTTACCTCCGTATTATTTAAACCAGATATGATAACACTATACGCTCCATAACCTGGATTTGGAAATACACTTATACCTGCATTATTTACAAAAGCTGTATTTTCAATACCGGTTATTACAGGGCAGGCAAAAGTGCCGGGTGTTTTTTGTATGGCATTGGCTCTTCTGCCAACAGATGACAAAGGTCCGCGGGCACGTACACTAAACCAATGTGTTTGTGTGCTTAATGTATTTGGTATAACAAAAGAATTCGTGCTTGCTGTTCCAATAGAATCCATATACATAGTTCCTAATTTAAAAACATCATATGAGGTTGCTCCTGCTGCTGCGTTCCAGGTAAGTTTAACTGAGTCAGGACAAGCCCAGGCCACATTAATACTTGTTGGAAGTGGAATGATAGAAAAACTTGTATCACTTTCTGCAGTAAAAGCACCACGACTTATCCTTACTTTACATTGGCCCGATAAAGCTGCAGGCACCGTCCAGTTATAATAACGTTGTGAACCACCAATAGCAGTATTTATATTATTCCATGACACACCATTATTAGTTGTGTATTGTAAAGTTTGTGTACCCACAGTTTCTAAAGCATCCCAACGGATTGTCTCTATTTCAGCAGGCACAAAACCTTCTCCGCCTATCGGATAGGTCATTGTATAACCATCCATTTCAAAGATCCAGGTAACAAAATATGCTTGCGGGCCCATTGGCACTGATGCACCTGTAACAGTTAACACATAATTTCCTGCTGGCGGCGTATTAATAGTTACCTGCTCGTGATTATTCCGAATATCAACGCCGGGAATTGCGGCTGTATTTAAATTAGTTGCATTAGGTGTATAATCTAATATTAATGGATTAAATACTGCTAACGAAGGGTCAGTAATTGTAGTATTTAAATTATTTACTAAAGCAACAGAAGCATTAACTGCTGCCTGGTAATCGTGCCAGTAGGTCATTACTTTCATTTTTCTAACACCGGGTGGCACTACAATATTGTGCGTGTTTACACCAGCATTACTTATTGTTGAATTTAAATAGTCTGCATTCTCAATTGCTTTAACTGCTTTTAATGCGTTTACTCTTCCATAACCGTAACCAAAATCTGGTCCTGGATTTCCAAGGTCATCAGCGGTATTCATAATAATAGCTTTCATTAAAGCGCTTGGCGGATTGTTGTTGCTGTTGAAGATTCTATACGCATCGTAAAGTTGTCCAAACACACCTGCAATTGCAGGACAAGACATAGAAGTACCTGTTTTATTTACATAGTTATCGGGATTTGTAGTTGAATATACATTTGTTCCAACAGCACTGATCTCGGGCTTTAACCGGCCATCATGTGCAGGACCGCGACTTGATGAACCATTCCTAACATCAGTATAATCAAGATTTGCAACGGCAATAGAATTTTTTGAATGTTTATGCCCACCCGTTACATTGCCCCAACCTGCACCTGCACCATAATTGCAATTAGAAGTGCCATTATTTCCCGCGGAAAATACATGAATTAATTGTGGCATTGTTAAGTTTTGAATATCTAATTTTTGCGCCCGCGTTGTGTAACCTGCATTGCAACCATCAGAATAAGATGTAGAAATAATTCTTATTCCTAACGTGTTGTAGTGATTAGTGATACTATCAAAGCCTGGGTAAGTTGGCGATGCATTGTAAGCATAAAGCTCTGCACCCCATGCCATTCCACGTGTTAGCGGATTACGATTACCGCCGCCAAAAATAATTCCTGCACAGTGATCACCATGATCGCCATTATTGTTGGTCATAAATTGCATTGGTAATCGGCCTTTATAATCAATATGTGGCCCAATAATACCATCATCCTGCAACATGATTTTACTGCCTATACCATTGTACTTTCTTCCACCCGAATAATCAGTTGCAATGGTGTTACTGCGGTGCGATGTTCTCTCCACATTATTTTCCGGCTGAGGCACATCGTCTACCAGCTCGGCAGAGCAAACAAAAGGTTGGTTAACAAAATCAAGTATTTCATTTTTATTTATCCAAACAACAAACCAGTGCATACTTTTATCTTCGAAAGTAATTTTATAACCGTTCGATTGAAGGTATGACTTCATTGTTTCGAAAGGAATATTATCATAGCTGGTAAAACTAATACCAATGTTATTACCCTTAACGGCATAGCCAGGAAAATTCATTTCCTTAATGGCAATAGAAAGTTCGTTCAATAATTTGTATTCTGGTTTAACAGAATAGATACCTCTAATGCCAAAAGCCGCAAGATCACTAGCTTTTGCGCCTTGCTTTAAAGAAGCAATAAAGGTGTTGGTTGGAAGATATAATAACAGATCGATACCTTTTGCGGCTAACTGTTTTTTTTGTTCTGTTGAAGGAATAGAAAGAAATTGAATGTATCGGTAATAGTTACCGTTAAATAGTTCGGCTGGCTGAGGCAATTGCGACTGAGCCTGTTCGAAGTTTGGCAATAGGTCTACCGATCCACTTGAAAGTTTTAATTCGTATGGATCATTTTTTTGCGCTGTGCAGATTAATTGAAATAATATTGCTGCAAGAACCAGTAAATTTTTTTTCATCCTTATATTTTTAGATTATTGATAGTACAAGGTATAAAATTGAAATTAATAATCCTAAAAATGGGTGTAAAGACCTGAATTAACTTATTAAGATCTCCGTTTTATTTCTTCCTGATTAGTTTATAATTGCCTGAGCCCTCTTTTATTACTTCGTAGCCCTCGTTCAGTTTAAGCAGCCATCCTTCTCCGGCTATGAGGTTGCCTTCCGTTTTTTGTGGTGCGGTGATGAGCATACTATTACGGTCAGGACTCATGAGGGCGCCTGCTTTATCAACCGTTAATACACCCCAAACGTCTGTAACAGTTGTAGTGGGATAAACAATTCCCTTATCCGGGATGGTTACTAAAGTTCTGGCATCAAATGAAGCTTTCTTTTTTTCGAAGTTTATTTTTAAAGAGGGATTATCAAAAAACTGAGCTTTATAAAATTCAATAAGCTGATTAGTTTTTTCTTCTTTTTCTGTTTCCTCATCTAATATTTGCTCATAATTATAAGCATTTCTGATTTTTTTAACCTCAGTTGAAATATCGCCTGGTAGAGAAATATTTAGCTGTTTTATTAAATAGGAAGTTAAATTCGTTCTTATAGTTATGTCTTTATTCCAATACTGTTTAGATTCCTTTAAAAAGTAACCATACACTGGAATAGTGCGGTATGCAAAAGTGCGAACGAACGCACCGCTTTTTAAAAAATCATCCATTTTTCGAATAAAATAATCTTTCATTTCTCTTTCAGAACGACCGCTCATCATTGCACCGGTATATTCAGCTATACCTTCGTTAAGTTCTAGCATATTTTCTGTAGAATCTGATAGAGGAAAAAGTGAGCGTCTGTATTTTCTAAATATCATCGCGTTAGTAAGTTCCTCTTTAATTTCTTTTTTTGAAGAAGCATTAACTGCTTTTTTTAAGGCATTTAATTCCAAACGGAGATAAATGCGACCGTCTTTAGTATCGATGTGGTTATTATTCGCCTCTTTTAATATAAAACCTAGCGAAGCTTGTGATACGTGAAATAATTCATGGCAGAAGAGATTGACGCGATCTTTTTCGTTTGCAGGGAGAAAAGGTTCCATCATCATTGCCCAGGTATACCCATTCCATCGTATAGAAGCATTTGCAATAATAACGGAAGATGGCAAGGTTGCATAAAAAATTAATCCGTCCGGCTTAAGCACACCGAATGAATCAGGCATATTCGCATAAGCCATACGGGTAACAGGATCTACCATCAAAACCGGCCCATAAATATCTTTACCCCATAGGTTTTTGAAATTAGCAGTAGCTGTCTCTATATTCTTAAACAATAAAGCAATTGTGTCAGCCTTTGTTTGAGCGGAAGAGCGGATGGTGATACAAAGCAAGATACTAAACGTGATCTGTTTCATTAAATTAAATAAAAAGTAAAGATAAACTTTAGTTAGTTTTTACGAAACCTATTCAGGCGAATGGAATTTTTTTATATTAGAAAGCGAGCTTATAAGCACGTGATTGATGAGCAAACGCTCGTCGGCCCTTCAGGCCCATGTTGGAAATGCAAAAATAATAACGCCATACGTGATTTCTTTTTTGTTTTCACCTGCACGTTCGAAAGCGGGCTTTCTTCCACTTGGTGAAAACAAAAAAGGTTTAAGCTTTCGCTTAAACCTTTTGCATTTGTTTGCGGACTGGACGGGAACGTCTTGGACTCTGTAAATGCCTTTAAAATCAACCCATTTCAATTTTATTATAGTCAGGTAACCGAATAAGTAACCGAATTTTCAGTGTGTAACATGAATAATTTGAAAACCTCTGTATGCCTTTATTCATAAGGCTTTGAGAATTTCGAAAATAAAATTGAAAATTTAGTGCAACAAAAAAGCCCTCGTTAGAGGGCTTTGAAGCGGACTGGACGGGACTCGAACCCGCGACCTCCGCCGTGACAGGGCGGCATTCTAACCAGCTGAACTACCAATCCGTTTTCCCAATTTAAATCGGGAGTGCAAATTTAGCAGTTTTATTTTATCTCACAAACTTTTTATTCAAAAAAATCACATTCCCAGTATCTGCTGTGCGTGGTTAACAGTATCTACTTTGGTTACTACCTCTTTTATAATTCCATCCGGATCTATTACAAAAGTAGTTCTTACAATACCATCATATATTCTCCCCGCAAGCATTTTTTGCCCCCATACATCATAAGCCTTAATAGCTTTCCTCTCTGTATCGGCAAGCAATGGAAAAGGCAGTTCGTATTTTTTAGCAAATTTGGCGTGTGATTTCACGTCATCAGCGCTAACCCCAACAACCGCATAATTACTATCATTCAGGTATTTGTATTCATCTCTTAAACTACAGGCAGTTGCTGTACAACCTTCTGTATCGTCTTTAGGATAAAAATAAAAGATCAATGTCTTTCCGCTAAACATAGTTAAGTTCAACAGATCTCCGTTTTGATCTTTTCCTTCAAAATAAGGGGCTTTATCCCCTGCCTGTAAATTGGTTTTATGTGTTACGAACTTTGGTTCTTCACTCTTCTTCATCAGCACCAACTCTTTTTTCATCCGAATTGTGTGAGTTTTCAGATCCACCAGATTCATTATTGTTGTACCCGTTTGTTTCTACTTCAGGTGTGCTTGTGAACGCGTTTTCAACAACTTTTTTAGCAAGAGTAACAACACTTTTAATTGCATCAGCAACTGGGGTTTCTACTTTTTTGATCACCTTTTTAACTGCTTTTTTAGCAACAGTTTTTTTCTTGGCAACTTTTTTAATTACTTTTTTTGCAGTAACTTTTTTAGTAGCTTTTTTAGTAGTCTTTTTTGTGGGCTTAGCTTTTTTCTTAGCAACTTTTTTTACTGCTTTTTTAATTACTTTTTTTGCAGCTTTTTTTGGTTTTGCTTTTGATTTAGCTTTTTTGGCTGCAGGCTTCTTAGCGGCCTTTTTTGCCCCCGATTTTTTAGCAACTTTTTTTGCTGCTTTTTTAGCAGGCTTTTTAGCCGCTTTTTTTGCTGGTTTTTTCTTTGCCATAACTTTAGGGTTTATGTTTAATGTAACAGTTTATTCTTTATTTTGTTTTACAATTACTTTTTCATAATACTTACAATACAATTTTATTGGACACAGATCGCATTTAGGATTTCTTGCTAAACAAGTATAACGTCCGTGCAAGATCAACCAATGATGTGCTCTGGGTACAAGCTCTTCTGGTATAAATTTAATCAATTGTTTTTCAGATTGCAAAGGATTTTTTGCATTGGTAGTTAATCCTATTCTGTTACTTACTCTAAAAACATGTGTATCTACCGCCATTGTTGGCTTATCATATATTACAGAAGCTATAACATTGGCTGTTTTACGCCCAACGCCAGGCAGTTTTACCAGTTCATCCACCTCTCCGGGCACTGTGCTATTAAAATCATTAACCAGCATTTTAGCCATGCCTACCAAGTGTTTCGCCTTATTATTAGGGTAGCTT